>NZ_MLAQ01000007.1 GCF_002272895.1 Helicobacter sp. 12S02232-10 | reverse complement strand
TTTTATTACTAAAGGTTTGTTGTCTTTTCAAAGTTTTGTGATTTGTTATATATAACCACTGCCTTTTGAACTTTTTCAAATTAAAAAAATGTCTATTGCACTTGAAGTTAAATCACTTTTTTTATACAAACACCCTACCGAAACCCTAAGGTCAATTTCACTTATTTTAAAAATTACCAATTATACTATTATGCCCCCCCCCCCCCCGTCAAGGCTTTAAAAGCAAAAAGGAGAAAGAAAACGACAACTATGGCTGACTAAAACATTAAAAAACCAAAAATTATATGTTTTCTATACCACTTCCTTACCTAAGATAGATTTTAAATCTTCTTTTTTCTGGGGCATTTTTGCATATTCCCCTCCTTACTCATAAATAAAAACATCAAGTTGGTATTCTTTTTTTAAGTGGCTCTCTAAAGCCCAAGCTCCATAAAAATCGCATAAAGACTCAATTTCATTATCTTCTTCATCTCTAATTTTGTATTCAAAAACTCTGCCCTGCACATAATTTCAAGATACTTTTTCAAAGTGAAGAAAAAAATAACACATATGCATTTTAAAAATTGACTGATTTGAATTTTTTCTGGATTTTTAGAAGAAAAATAGTATAATTTAATCATTAAAATAATTATATTTCTTTTATCTTGCAAGGTAGTTAAATATGAAAAAATATACTATTTTTCCGATAATACTCTTTTTAATTCATTCTATTTTGCAAGGTGCACAAGATGATCTGCCAATCAAACAAGAAAAACCTTTCGAAGGCGATAATATCAAAGGTGGCTTATTTGTAGGTCTCTCATTGGCGGGCAATACTACTTCGCTTCGCTTTCAAACTGATCAAAACATATATATTTATGATATTGGAAACGACGATAAGAAGGTTAGAGACGCTGCAGATTCTTGGAGTATTGGTTTTGAAGCCCGAATCGGTTTTATCAAAACTTTTAAAACATTCGGTATCCGTATTTATGGCTATGGTGGAAAAAATTATGGATTTTATAAAACAATCGGCTTTAAACCCACACTTTTTGATAAAGATAACTATCTTGAAAATGAGGATAAATATACTCAAAATGGCTATATAGATATGACTTATTACGGCGGGATTGCTGATTTATTGTTTGGAAACTTTAAAGACACTAACAATACAACTTATGTCTTTTTTGGAGGTGGGGTTCAAATCACAGATTACAATTTTAATGGAAATCTTACCTTTGGTGAAAAAGTCCCGAATGCTTTTTCTGCTTTTGAGAGCGTTAATTTATATAAAATTCCAAATAAATATAGGCAAATTACTAAAGGTTTAGTTTTTAATGTAGGAGCTGGAACGATGTATAAAAAACACCATCTTTTTGAAATGTCAGCTCGAGTTTTGCTCGATAGCCTTTGTTTTACTACTGAAAATAAAGCCAAATATTTAAAAACCTATTCAGTTTTTTCCGAACCAACACACAATCAATTAAAATATGAAAATGCAACAATAAAAATCAAAAATATGGATTTGGTAAATTTGGGCGTAAACTTCACCTATTCGTATATTTTTTGATCAACAATCTTTAAAAACTCTTTTAAAAATCTTATCGACATTTTTAGTGTAATAGCTGTAATCAAAGCATTCTCGAATCATTTTTTCATCCATAAATTGATGCAATTCTTCATCAAGAAGAAGATATTCCAAATACAAACTCTCTCCTTTTGCATTCAAAGCACTTTTACCCTCTCGGAGATCTTCCCAAACCTTCATCGCATTTCTTTGGATAATTTGATAGCTTTTCTCTCGACTAAGCCCTTTTTTTGGAAGTTCTAGCAATATTCTTTGAGAAAAAACTAACCCACCTGTAAGATTGAGATTTTTAAGCATATTTTCAGGATAAATAACAAGATTTTCAATCAATCCCCTTAAGCGATCAAGCATAAAATCAGTTGTGATAAAGGCATCGGGCAAAATAAATCTTTCCACAGAACTATGAGAAATATCACGCTCGTGCCAAAGTGCAACATTTTCCATAGCAGGCATTGCAAAACTTCTAATCACACGACAAAGCCCTGTAATGTTTTCACTCAACACAGGATTGCGTTTATGAGGCATTGCAGAACTCCCTTTTTGCCCAGGTGAAAAATATTCCTCTGCCTCATAGACTTCTGTGCGTTGAAAATGCCTGATGGCTACAGCTATCTTTTCGCAACTGCTTGCCAAAAGTGCAAGATCACTTATTAATCTCGCGTATCTGTCGCGTTGGATAATCTGATTGCTAATTGGGGCAGGCATAAGCCCCAACTCTTTGCAAACCAATTCTTCTAGTTCCATAGGAGTGTGTGCCATATTCCCCATTGCTCCGCTAATTGCCCCTACTGAAATAATTTTTAATGTATGGTGCAATGCCTCTAAATGCCTGCTGATTTCATCATACCAAAGTGCAAGTACTAATCCAAATGTAATAGGTTCTCCGTGAATTCCGTGGCTTCGTCCCACCATCAGGGTATCTTTATGTTCAAAAGCTCTTTTTTTGATTGCTTCTTGGAGTGCTTGCACATCTTTAATGATTATTTTTAAGCTATCACGCATTTGCAACGCCACTGCTGTATCAATGCAATCGCTTGATGTGATTCCATAATGCACAAATCTGGACTCTTCGCCCAAACTTTCGCTCACTGAGGTGGTAAAAGCAATCAAATCATGTTTAGTAACTGCTTCAATTTCATTGATTCTTTGAATGTCAAAAGCAGCATTTTGACAGATTTTCTCACAATCCTCATCATTAATCAAACCTAACTTATTCCAACCTTTTACAACAGCTTTTTCAACCTCAAGCCACGCAGAATATTTTGCCTGCATATCCCACAATTTTTTCATCTGTTCTCTTGCGTAACGTTCGACCATAATGATTCCTTAAAAGTTTATTGCATTATAAATGATGGAGTTAAAAAATAGAATAAAAAGAATGTTTTTAAAATACTTATAAAAAACCAAAGTCACACTTTGGCTTCTTCTCGACGTTGCAAATATTCCCATCTAGCATCAACGTCTTTTTGAAATTGTTCAATAATATGCTCATTTTCAGGTTTAAAAAGATGCTTGAATCTTCCTTGTGCTCCTAGATAATCCCTAACAGGAACAATATTTTTGGGTCGATAGGTGATTTTTACTTCCGTTCCATTAATAATCTCAAATAACGGGAAAACCAAGCTATCTACAGCCAAATCGCTAACTTCTACGGTTTGATTAGAATCAAATCTCCACTCGGTTGTGCAAGCACTCATTGCATTGATAAAAGTAGGACCTTGCGTGTCAATAGCCTGCTTGATTTTTTTATTCATATCTTTCCACTTATTTGGAGCAACTTGAGCGACATAAGGGGATCCGTGAGCTGCCATTACAAATAAAATATCTTTTTTTCGCTCTTTTTTACCATAGCTGACTTTACCTGCAGGAGTGGTTGAAGTGCTTGCCCCAATCGGTGTCGATCCGCTTCGTTGCCCTCCTGTATTGGCATAAACCTCATTATCCAAGCAAATATAAGTCATATCATGACCTCTCTCAAAACACCCGCTAATCCATTGAAATCCTATATCATAAGTGGCTCCATCCCCTCCAAATGCTACAAATTTTGGCTTTTGTCCATTGTATTTACCTTTTTTTGCCAAAGCCTTATACATTGCCTCCGCACCTGCAACCGCTGTTGATCCATTTTCAAAACCGATATGAATCCAAGGAACATCCCACGAAGTATAAGGATAAACAGCTGTTGAAACTTCAAGGCAACCTGTTGAGTTTCCAAGCACTACAGGACCATCAACTGCGTTTAAAACCTCCCGAACAATCATTCCATGTGCACATCCAGGACACAAGAGATGAGCGCCTTCAAATTTTTCTGCCGATTTGCTAAATTGTTTCAGATTCTTAATTTCTTTTACCATTATCTTCTCCTTAGCAAAAGCTTAATTTAGGACCTCTGAGTCCTATAAATTGCTGGGTTGGATGAGTCAATTTTCCTGCTTGTGCATTTTCTTGAAGCTCTTTAAAAATGTTTTCCAAATCAACCTGAGTTAAATCCCTCTCTCCCAAACCATAAATATAATTGGACAGAATCGGATGTTTTGAATCTTTGACTTGATAAAGAGAAGTGCCGACTTCATTAAACAAAGCTCCCATAGCACCGGCAGGCAGACTTTTATCCATAATTGCAATAGCTTTAAGATTCTTAAGAGCATTGCCAAGCTCTGCATAGGGAAAAGGTCTAAAGGAACGAATTGTTGCAACTCCTGCCTTAATCCCGCGCTTTCTGGCATTTTTAGCTGCAACACGTGCAGATTCAACCGTTGTACCCAAAGCAAATACAGCAACTTCAGCATCTTCAATATCATAGGTCTCAATCAAATTATATTTTCTCCCCGTGAGTTTGGCAAATTCACCAAAAACTTTTTCTATCACACGACTTGAATGCATTAAAGCACTATGAAGTTGTGCTTTATGCTCAAAATGCCAATCTTCCTCGGCTTGTGCTCCATAAGTTGCAGGCTTATTAAAATCAAGAAGAGAATTTTTACTTTGGTAATCTCCGATAAATTTATAAGCTACTTCATCACTCAAAGGACGAACATTTTGAGCAGTATGGGAACTCAAAAAACCATCCTGATTCACAATGGTCGGAATCCGTACTTCCATATCTTCAGCAATCCTAAAAGCCATCAAATTAAAATCATAAGCCTCTTGAGGATTACAAGTGCAAAGATTTATCCAACCTGCATCCCTTCCTAAATACATATCCGAATGATCCCCGTGGATATTCAATGGAGAGGCAAGCGCTCTATTAACCAAATTAAGAACAATAGGAAGCCTCATTCCAGAAGCTTGATACAAAACCTCTACCATCAATGCAAAACCCTGAGAACTCGTGGCTGTAGCTACTCTTCCACCTGCTGCTGCAGCTCCTACACACGCACTCATTGCAGCGTGTTCGGATTCAACCATCACAAACTCTCCATCCACATAACCGTTGCTCACAAAACTGCCATAATTTTGAACAATCGGCGTGGAAGGAGTAATCGGATAGGCTGCTACGACATCAATTTGGGCTTGCCTAAGGGCATGAGAGGCAGCCATATTTCCATCCCATACCTCAATTTCTTGCAATTCAACAGCACTTGCCATCATCATCTCCTTTAGTTTTTCTTTTTTTCTTCTTTTTGAGGCCAATTTTTCAAAGCATTTTGATTGTCTTCGTGATCACTAAACATTAATAGAGATTTTGGGTTTGTAGGACAAACATCCACGCATATCCCACATCCTTTACAATGGACATAATCAACTCCTCTAAGCTTTTCATCTCTAGCAAGTATGGCCGCATCTGGACAATAGACCCAACAATTGAAGCAATTGATACAAATTTCACTATTATGCACAGGCTTTTCCACTCTCCAATGTGCAACACTAGCCTTAAAAGAGCTTTCAGGGGTATAGTCGCGTTCGTTATTATGGGATTCTAATGCTTCCTCTCCATTATTTGCAAACGGAAATAAAATCGCTCCGATCTCAAAATCATTCCAACCTTTCATCAGCAACTCCTTATTCAACTTCATCATATGCACGCTGGATAGCAAGCATATTCGCATCAATCAGCTTTTGAGGCAATTTTTTTCCTAATACTTTTTTAAACGCATCTTTGAAAAAATCAATCTCAAGCATTCCTGAAACTTTCATAAAAGCTCCCAACATAGGAGCATTAGGAATCGGCTTGCCCAAAGTCTCGATCGATATTTTAATACAATCAAGAGTATGGACTTTCTTCCCGTGTAGATCGGGCTTTTTGCTTAAAAGTTCCTCTTTGCTTAAATGTGTTGTAATGATATATGAAGTAGTCGGCTTCTCATCAGCACAAATATCTGTAATAAAAGTAAGTCCTGGATCAATAACTAAGATGTAATCAGGACTCATAAATTTTTCATGATTTAAAATAGGTTCAGAATCTATGCGATTATAAGCCGTCATTGCCGCCCCTCGCTTTGCAGAACCATATAACGCAAAAGCTTGAACTTCTTTGCCTGTTCCAGCAACAACATCTGCTAAACCTTTTGCGCCCGTTATCGCTCCTTGACCGGCTCGTGAATGCCATCTGATTTGCAGCATATATTCTCCTTTATAATGATTGTTTAGTTTGTCCAAAATTAAAAATACGAATCATTCAAATAAAATAACAATGCGAGATATTTCAAAAAAAATAATACACCGCAATAAACGATACAATTCTAAACTTTTTGTTTTAGAATTCTACTTAACTTAACCCAACAAACAAAATATTTAAAAAATTAAAGTTTAAATAATCATTTAATTTGAGAATAATCGTAACATTTAAAGGGTTTTAATGAATTCTACTGCTTCTAAGGAATCATTAAAAATATTCTTACAAATAAGACGCATATCTTCCAATTCTCCATATCCAGTCTTAACGCCTATAGGATTAATCCCAGCATTAATAGCTGACTGAATATCTAATATTGTATCGCCTATCATAAAAGCATTAGATAACAAACCCTTAAAATCAATTTGATGCATAGCCTTTAATACAGGTTCTTTGTGGGGTTTGGGAAATTTTACATCCTCAATCCCGACAACCGTTTGAAAATATTCTAAAATACCGAAATAATGCAAAATTTGCTTAGAAAACTTTGCTGTCTTGGTAGTGACAACTCCTAGTTTTCCAATTTTACTTGCAAGTAAAATAGAATCTGTTGCATTAGGTAACATTTTTGTCTTTTGTAGATAAATATTTCTGTAGTGATTCCTATACGCATCAATACAAGAAGAGATATCCTTCTCACTCACTCCAAAATTTAAAAACATATTCTCCAGTGTATGGCCTATAGATTCCTTTACATCTTGGAAACTTGGAATTTTAAGTCCATTTTGAGCACAAGCTGCACAAAAACTCTCATAAATAGCTTCTGCAGAGTCGATAAGTGTTCCATCCAAATCAAACAAAATTATTTTTTCTTTCGCCACAGTAAGCCCTCTCTCATAAAATTTTGTGAAAAAATACCTGATTTTTTTTCATACAAAATCACAATACCAACAACCAAAAATGCCAAAAATTGCGAAATTGGATAAGTTACCCATACTCCTTCCATTTGATATCGTCTGCTCAAAACAGGCAATAAAACCACCAAAAACACTAAAGTATAAGAAATTGTAATAATAAAAGAACTTCCAGTTCTTTGAACAGACTGAAAAAATATCGCACACACAACATTAATCCCCAACAAAATATATCCCAAATAATAAACATTCATCGCTTTAACCGTATCACTTAAAAGATAGGGGTCTCTATTGGCAACATCATCTTTTAAAAATAATCTCACCAAATGCTCATCAAAAGCATAAAAAATCAAATAAATAAAAATTCCCACTCCGATTGAAACGCCAATACCAAAAAGAAAAATATTTTTAACACGCTTTAAGCTACCAGCCCCATAACTAAAACTTGCAATAGGCTGAATACCTTGAGCAATCGCAAGTAAAACCGTAAAAAAAATAATCCCGCTATACATAATAATTCCATAAATAGACACGCCTCTTTCGCCAGCAATTCCCATAATTGTTGTATTAAACATCAACATCACAATAGCTGCACTCAATTCTGAAACCGATTGAGGAATTCCACTTTTTGCCGAAGAAATAACTGCTGATAAGCTAAAACGCCTCACAAAATATAGTTTTCCCCTTTTAAACAAAAAATGTTGCAATAATACTAAAAAACCTATTCCGTGACCCATAATCGTGGCTAAAGCGCTTCCATAAATCCCAGTTTCAAAAATAAATAAAAACAAATAATTCAAAATAATATTTGCCAACGAACCTACAATCATTGCAACCATTGCTAAAATAGGTTGCTTGTCATTGATGGCAAATACATCGCTCAAAGGGTGAAGCACCATAAAAACAGATCCGATAAAAATTATCTCCAAATATTCAATTACAAGAGGTTTAAGAACATCGCTACTTCCAAGAATTAGGGCTATTTCATCAATAAATATATATAAAATTCCCCCTACTATCAATGTACTGATAACAACAAAATAAAAAACAGAACTAAAAATCAATCTAGCTCGATGAACTTCATTTCTCCCTAAAAAATATGAAATAATTGATGCAGCCCCCAAACTAAAAAGCAATTCATATGCTATCAGTACTGGAAAAACCGGCCAACAGATACTAATGGCAGCAAGTGCATCTTCGCCTAGTTTTTTGCCGACGAAAATCCCATCTACCGTGGAATAAGTCGAAAGTGCTATCATCGCGCATAATGAAGGAATAAAATAATAAAAAAATAATTTTTTTATCGAATCGTTTCTCAAATCAATATTAAACATAAAGTCACCTAGAAATTACCATTGTTTCTCAAATTATGATTTATTCAAGATTTTTAAGAATAAACTGAAAAGATCATTAAAGTAGAATGCTCAAACCGATTAAAGTTCCAAGAATTAAAGTTAAGGACAAAATGCAAAGATTATAAAAATCTTTGCGTAGCAAGAAATTATCTTTTTGAGAATTGAGGACTTCGTCTTGCCTTTCTCTTGCCATATTTTTTTCTTTCAACCACCCTAGAATCTCTAGTGAGCAATCCTTTTGGCTTTAAAATAGTGCGGAAAGATACATCATAAGCATTCAATGCTTTAGATATCCCATGCCTTAATGCTTCTGCCTGAGCAGAATAACCCCCTCCTAAAGTAACTGCACAAATATCTACGGATTTATCCTGTCTAGTAAGTACAAGAGGTTGCATCACTTTCATTTTAATTGCTTCATGACCTCCAAGCCATTCACCCAAACTCTCGCCATTGATAATTATTTTTCCGCTTCCGCTAGTAAGCCAAACCTTTGCCACTGCAGTTTTTCTTTTTCCCGTTGCATAAATTTTTGCCATCTGAAATTCCTTTTATTTGCTTTTTGTGATTTGAGCTGTATGCGGATGTTCGCTACTTTTATAGACCTTAAGCTTTTTAATCATTGCTCTGCCCAATTTTGTTTTTGGAAGCATTCCTCTTACAGCAAGATGAAAAAGTTTTTCAGGAGATTTTTCCAACATTTCTTTAAGGGTTTTACTTTTTGTGCTACCAAAATAACCTGAATGCGTAAAATATTCCTTATCTTCAAGCTTCATTCCTGAAAATTTTACTTCTGTCGCATTAACAATCACAACAAAATCTCCACAATCCACATTTGGAGTATAGCAAGGCTTATGCTTTCCTCTCAAAATCGTCGCTACTTCTGTAATCAAACGACCAAAGATCTTATCCTTGGCATCTAAAACTACCCAATCACGTCTTATTTCGCTGACTTTAGCAGTCTTTGTTATATTCATATTTTTAACACCTTTAATATTGATTTTTGGCTACGTATTATGATAAATAAAAACTTATAATATACTTAAATTAAGATTATTTTTATTTAAAAGCCTGCTCTTGGTATTCCAAAATACGTTTGTTTTCTTTGCTGATAAGATATTCTTCGTCATAAGCTTTCTGAACAACTGAACGGATAATGTCCCTTTGGGTTTCATACCCATCATTCTTTAGCATATCAAGCACAATTGAATAAAATTGAATATCCTGCACGACTGCATTAAAAGCTCTCTCTCTATCTTGCATATAAAGTTTTTCATCTTTGATATATTCTGAGACACAAATCATCACACGATCAAAAACCTTTAAGGCTAAATTTGCAGGCTTAATCGTCTTGTCAATAATCATCTTGGCCTGTTTTAATTGTTCATCCAAATGAGGTCTGCCAACATAGACTAGCACAGGCAAAATTAACATCAAAATATCAATTTTTGAACCCAAAGAACGAGTCTGCCATTTGATCAAAAATTTTTGCAAATAGGTAAATTTAGCTTTTTGTATATCATTCATTTGTTTAAAATATTTCAGTCCCAATTCCTTTGCTTGTAAAAAGTTCTAACAACAAAGAATGTTCAATTCTTCCATCAATGATATGAACTTTTTGCACGCCACTTTTAATGCATTCAAGACAAGCTTCAATTTTTGGAAGCATTCCCCCTGTAATAACTCCAAGTTTTTTCAGTTCAAGAATTTTTTCTTCATTCAAAGCAGAAAATAAATTTCCTTGCGCATCAAGAACACCCTTTGTGTCGGTCAGAAAAATGACTTTAAATGCATTTAAAGACTTAGCAATTTCACACGCAACCATATCTGCATTGATATTATAACCTGGATGATTGACTTCCGAGCTTCCTGCAACCGGAGCAATTACTGGCACAAAACCATTTTGAAGCAACGCTGTCAATAATGAAATATCAACACGAGTGATTTTACCTGTGTAGCTAAATTCTTCTTTTGATATTGCTTCAAATATCCCGCCATCTTTACCGCTAATACCCACAGCTTTTATTCCGTGATGATTCAAAAATGCAGTAAGCTCCTTATTGATACTCCCGCTTAAAACCATTTCAACAATCGGCATACTCTCTTGAGTGGTGATGCGATGCCCATCTATAAATTCACTTTTTATATTCAAGATATCAAGCATCTCAGAAATATCTTTACCCCCACCATGAACAATAATGGGCTTGATCCCAAGCATATACATCATTACGACATCTTTGGCAAACTGCTCCTTAAGTCTAGGATTAGCCTGTGCAGACCCACCGTATTTGATCACAATCATCTTGCCCCTGAAGATTTTAATAAAAGGCAATGAATCAAGCAAGATGTCAGCAATCTTTATCCTTGTTTCCACAAAACCCCTTTTTATAAAACTAAAGTATGCTATTATATAGAAAACTTCTTAAGATTTAAGGACGAAATAAATGAAAATCGTAATCCTAGACGCAAAAACACTTGGAAAGTCAGATTTAAGTCCCATCAAAGAATTCGGGGATTTTATCATCTATCAAACAACTTCACCCGATCAAACCCTTCAAAGATGTCAGGATGCTGATATTGTCTTAACCAATAAGGTTGTCCTTGATGCTCCTATCTTAAGCCAATTGCCCAAACTCAAACTAATCTGTGTCACTGCCACAGGAACCAATATCATTGATTTGGAAGCAGCCCACAATCTAGGAATCGTCGTAAAAAATGTTGCCGGATACTCTACAAACAGTGTCGCCCAACACACACTGACAATGGCCTTGAATCTGTTGTCAAAAATAAACTATTATGACCATTACTGCAAAAGCGGAGAATGGTGTAAAAGCGACATTTTTGTGCATATCAATGGCGGACTTTATGAGCTTGATGGAAAAAAATGGGGGATTATTGGGTTTGGCACCATCGGTAAAAAAGTCGCAAGCTTGGCTGAAGCCTTTGGATCTCAAATCAGTTATACATCTACTAGTGGAAAAAATTCTGATAATACCTATCCTCAAAAACCTCTTGAAACACTCTTAAGAGAAAGTGATATTATCTCTATCCACGCGCCTTTAAACGAAACAACAAAAAATCTCATTACTCAAAAAGAATTGGCTTTATTAAAAGAAAATGCCATTTTAATCAACGTCGGACGCGGTGGTATTGTCAATGAAGAAGATGTGGCTAAAATTCTAGAATCAAAAAACATTTTTTTTGGCGCTGATGTCCTTGAAATCGAACCAATGAAAGCCAACCACCCTTTTTTAAACCCTAACATTCAAGACAAAATCATCTTGACTCCCCATATTGCTTGGGCTTATGAAAATGCTCGAAAGAAACTACTTGAGATGATCATTGAGAACATCAAAAGCTTTATCTTGCAAAAATAAAGTTTTAATCTTAAGGCAACATTCTCACTCCGATCCCAAAACGATTGGATCGGATATTATATTCATACAAACTATCCCCATACCCGTAAAAATATTGTGCATAAATACCTAAAAATTTACTGACTTTAAAGGTATAGCCCAAACGTATCGCCCCACGATAATGAGCATAGTTTGTAAAAATCGAATAAATTTCGACCTCACCTAAATGCCTTTTAGATCGATAAGAAAGTTTTAAATTTCCATAGCCCATATATTGATACAAATCCGGATTATCTTTACGTTTTGGAACATAAGGCCAAACACTCAAATCAGCTACAAAACCGCTTTTTTTCCAAAAAATATGGGCAAGAAATCGATTGCCCGCAGTGCGAGAGCGGCATTTGGGACCTGAAGGGATTTTCAAACTTTCACGATAACAATCTTCTCCGCCAATACCATTTGATAAATGCTGCACGCCCGCCCAAACCTGAGTGATTTTACCTCCCCATAAATTCCATTCAAGCGGATAAGAATAAAAAAACTCAGGCTGATAATTCGTATCCCTAACCGGATTGGAATACCTGATGTTATACATTTGAAACCACATTGTCTGAGTATATGCAAAATAAATACTCCCTTTTGTCCAAAATACCCTTTCAAATACAGGTATCTTAAAACTTATTTGAATTTTGATTTCATTGGGTTGATTGATTCCATAAACGCCACTAAAACTATGATAATAAGGCAGAATATAAAATCCGTTCAGATCCATAAGGGATAAATAATCTTGCGTAAGATCTTGGAATGAAGATTTTTTAAAAGGTTTTGGATTTTTTATATTGTCTGTTTGCTCGTTTTCTTGTTCTTTGTCTTTTTTGATTTGCTTGAGATTTCCTAAAGATTGTGTATCATTCGGATATTTTTTTAGAGAATGCAGTCCGCTCGATAAGATGCATAAAAAACATAAAATCACCAAACTCTTTTTAAGAATAAAACGAAAAAACAAAGCTTTCCTTCTTGATTGGTTGCTTTAAAATTATTTCTAAAAATCCCAGCAAATAGTTTTTTTTGCAAATAAATGCAAGACTTTTGGAATCAAAATCTTTGATTTGAGATATTTTCATATTTAAAACTAAAATAATACATAAAACTTTATCAAAAAAGAGCAAAAATAAACCTGCGTACAAAAGCAATACAAAAATTGAAATAAATCTGAACATTTTTAAAAATGTAATTTTAATGCTTTTAAAGATCTGCCTGAATCCATCGAATATATTTCGCTACAATACCACAATTTGAATGCCAAAATCGAGGAAAAATGCTTACAGGTAAAATCCAATCTCTTCAAGTCGCTCGTTTTACACCATTTGGCGCTTATCTCAAAGTGGGTGAGGAAGAAGTTTTGCTCCCCAATAAATTTGTTACAGAATCTTTAAAGATCGGTGACTTCTTGGAAGTTTTTTTATATACCGATTCTTTAGATCGTCCCGTAGCCACCACTCAAAAACCTCTTGGAGAGATAGGGGAAATTCTTGCTTTAAACATCGTTTCCATTCAAGATAACGGCTGTTTTTTGGATTTAGGGATTGACAAGGATATTTTTATGCCCTCTAAAAATCCCAAAAGATTCCAAATCGGGCAATCTGTCGTAGTGGTTTTAACAAATGACAAGCAAAACAGACTGATCGCAAAACTTGGAATCAAAGAGCGTTTATTGCCATTTAAGGGTTCTTTAAAATACAAAAAAGTAACCATACTCCCATTTGAAACAACACCTCTTGGAATCGGTTGTGTTGTAAATCAAAAATATTACGGACTTCTTTATAAAAATCAGATTTATTCTCCTCTTCAAATAGGAAAACAAAGCAGTGCTTATATCCAAAAGGTTCGATCTGATGGAAAACTTGATCTTTCTTTAAAGGCATTTGAAGATTTAAATAAGGAAAAAGAGAGACTCTTGCAAATAATCAAAGATAAGCAAAACTTAGAGCTTGATTTTAACTCCCCTCCTCAAGAAATTTACACCATTTGCCAAATGAGTAAAAAAAGTTTTAAAACTCTTATTAATGCTCTTCTTAAAGAATCCAAAATTATTATCGTTCAAAGCTCGCAAGATCCCCAAAGGAAATCTATCTGCCTTTCTTGAATCTATTTTATTAACCCACATAAATCATTGATTGCCTCACTCATAGAGGGGTGGGTAAATATCATATCTCTAAGTTTTTGATATGGAAGCCCTGCATTAATGGCGAGCGAAAAAATATTAATCATTTCAGATGAATCTTCACAATAAAGAGTTGCCCCCAAAATCAAATCCGTTTTGGCATCTGTAATCAATTGAAGTAATCCTGTGGTATTTTCTAAAATCCTTGCCCTTGGAATAGCAGCAGCAGGAAGTTTAGCAACTTTAATTTCATAACCTTTTTCACGCGCCTCCCTTTCTCTCAAGCCCACGTGAGAAAGCGGGGTATCCAAAAACAATACATCAGGAACTGCAGTTCGATTATTTGTATTCCTTTTACCTTCACCAAACAAGGAATCAAAAACAATCCTAAAATCATCCAGAGAAATATAAGTAAAAAGTCTGCCTCCCTTTACATCTCCCAAAGCATAAATATTTTCGACATTGGTTTTCAAAAACTCATCGGTTATAATCTCACCTCGGGAATTCAGTGCAATCTTGGCTTTGTCTAAATCAAGACCTTTTGTATAAGCCTTTCTTCCAATCGCAATCAAAGCAGCATCTGCATTGATTTCAAAACTCTTTCCTTCTTTTTCATAAGAAATACATGCCTTCTCTACCTTGTCTTTAATGCTCTTTGCATCTGCATTAAAAATCAAATTAATACCCATTTTTTCAAAAGAATCCTGCACAGAGCGCTCAATTTCTTCATCTTCTTTTGGCATCAAAGAAGAGCTACGAATCAGAATACTTACTTTTGAACCAAAATTGGCATACATACACGCAAATTCCAATCCAATGTATCCCCCTCCAACAATCACAAATTCTTTTGGAAGTTCTTCAAGATCAAGCAATGTCGTGCTGGTATAAACCCTTTTGGAATCAATGGGAATATTTGGCATTACGCTGTCTGCACCTGTATTGATGAAGATCTTTTTTCCTTTGATGCTTTGCTTTTCTTTTCCTGCAATTTGAATCGTGGATTTATCCAAAAAAGACGCATCTCCGTTAAAAATAGTAATATTTTTATTTTGTGCCAAATTTTCATAGTTTTTTGCCCTCAAAAACTCTACTAATTGGTTTTTCTTCTGAATGCTTTGTTGATAATTTGCTTCTGATTGCTTATTGCACCGACGTGCCAAATAAGACTGTTTAATCAAGGATTTCGTCGGAATACAACCGATATTAATGCAAGTCCCCCCATACATCTTTTCAGACCTTTCAATCAAGGCAACTTTCTTTCCCATCATTGCGCTTTTTAACGCTAATGTCTTCCCTGCTTTTCCAAAACCAATTACTACAATATCAAATTCTTGCATCCGGATTCCTTAATTTTTTATATAATGACTCAACTACAAACTGAATAATAATTCTTAAAGGATAACAAATGGTAGTTTTTATTAGTGGAGCTTCTGCGGGTTTCGGAAAAGCGATTTCAAAAAAATTCGCTCAAGAAGGGCATTATGTCATTGCAACTGCTAGAAGAAAAGAAAAGCTTCAAGAATTGCAAAAAGAGCTTGGAGAAATGTGTCAAATCATTGCAAGCGATATTAACGACACTTCTATGATTGAAAACGCACTCAAAAAACTTCCTCAAGAGTTCCAACAAATTGACCTACTTATCAATAATGCAGGATTAGCCCTCGGACTCGAATCAGCCGAAAAAACATCCGTTTCTGATTGGGAAAAGATGATAGCCACAAATATCAATGCCCTCATCAAACTCACACATCTCCTGCTTCCACAAATGGTAGAACGCAAAAAAGGACACATCATCAATATCGGCTCAATTGCAGGCACTTATCCTTATCCAGGTGGGAACGTATATGGAGCTACAAAAGCCTTTGTCAAGCAATTTAGCCTCAATCTGCGCGCGGATTTGTATGATAAAAATATTCGTGTTACCAATATTGAACCCGGACTTTGCGGGGGAAGTGAATTTTCACTCGTAAGATTTAAAGGAGATGCCTTCAAAGCTCAAAAAGTTTATGAAAACACTCATCCCTTATTGCCTGAAGATATTGCAGAAACGATCTGGTGGGTAGCAAATCTTCCTGAACACATCAATATTAATCGAATCGAAATGATGCCTACAACTCAAGCCCCTGCAGCCCTCAATGTGGCTAAATTCTAGAGGTTTAAATCATTTAAAATGCAAGATTAGTATCACTAAAATAACCAATGGCGCAATAAAACGCACAATAAAAAACCAAACTTCAAACATTCTTTTTGATAAAAAATGTTTGCTACATTCATACACACGCTGCTTTCCAATCACCCAACCCACAAAGATAACTGAAAATAGTCCGCCCAAAGGCATTAACACAGAAGAAGTAATGAAATCTGTCCAACCAAAAATATCTCTGTCAAAAAAAGTCAAGCTATTTGCATAACCTTTATCCAGAGAAAAAATAACCAAAAGACCAATCACATAAACAATAAAACTCACCAAAAAAGTAGCTCCAAGACGCCCAAAGTTAAAACGATTGATCAAAAAAAGTACGAATGGCTCAAGCAAAGAAACCGTAGAGGTAATCCCTGCAAATGCAAGCGCGCAAAGAAATAGCACTGAAATTACATTTCCGGCTAATCCCATCTTCCCAAAAATTAAAGGCAAAGAAACAAACACAAGACCCGCACCTTCTTCAGGCGTGCCCCCATATTCAAAGATAAAAGTAAAAATCATCAATCCTGCGATAAGTGAAATCAAAATGCCTGGAATAACAACCCATAGAGAACTCTTTAAAAGATTCTCATTCCGTTTTGTAAAAGATGCATAAGTGATAATCGTCCCCACTCCAAGACTCAAGGAAAAAAATACCTGCCCCAAAGAAGCGATAATAACGTTTAAATCAATCTTTTCAGGATGAAATTCAAACATAAAATCAAAAGCTCTGTTAAATGAAGGCATAAACATTGCATAAATCAACAAACCGATGAAAATCACAAACAACAAAGGCATTAAAACGAAATTAAGCTTTTCAATGCCATCTTTGATACCTCTTGAAACAATCCAAGCAGTCAAAAATAAACAAATGCTAAAACCCCCTACTTGCCAGAATATACTCTGATCTCTCAAGTTGGCAAATTGAGATTTTGAATATTCAAGACTCAAAGGTAAATCAAAACTCACGACAAAAAGATAATATAGCACCCAGCCAAGAACCACCGCATAAAAAGATAAAATAATCGGACCCCCGATTAAAAAAATTCCGCTTATTTTCCAAAACTTATATCGAGTCTTATCCAATCTCTCATAACAAGACACCATATCTTTTTGACCCTGATTCCCAATAATCATATCTGCAAGCAACATTGAAACACCAACTGTGAGGGTCAAAAATAAATAAAGCATTACAAAAGCACTTCCTCCGTTACTTCCGGCCATATAAGGGAATCTCCAGATATGTCCCAACCCGATCGAACTGCCCAAAGTCGCCAATATAAAACCAAATTTTGAAAAATTAGCCAAAATAAACCTTTATGAAAAAATTTCTAAAAATTTAGCAACCCAAATCACAATCACAACCAATGGTGCAATATAGCGCACAATAAAAAACCAAATTTCAAACATTCTTTCTGACAAAAAGTGCCTGCTATATTCATACACACGTCGCTTGCCAATCACCCAGCCCACAAAAATAACCGATAAAAATCCACCTAAGGGCATTACAATTGCTGAAGAAGAAAAATCCGCCCATTCAAAAAGGTTTTTATCAAAAAAAGTCAATCCTTCCTGATAATGCTTATTTAATGACAAAATCAATAGCAATCCAACGATATATATCCCCAAAGTAATTAGCCACGTCGCACTTGATCTTTTTAGCTTAAACTTATCAATGATATACATTACCGAAGGCTCAAGCAAAGAAATTGTAGAAGTAATGCCTGCAAATGCAAGCGCGCAAAGAAAAAGAATCGAAATCGCATTGCCTGCTAAGCCCATTTTTCCAAACACTAAAGGCAAAGAAACAAACACAAGACCCGCACCTTCAGAAACTTTTGCTCCGTATTCAAAAACAAAAGTGAAAATCATTAGTCCTGCTACGATTGAAATCAAAATACCAGGGATGACAACCCAAATAGCACTTTTAAGTAAATTTTGCTTTTTATAGGTGGAAGCTGAATAAGTAATGATGATCCCCACTCCAAGACTCAAGGAAAAAAATACCTGCCCCAAAGAGGCAATCAGGACATTAGTCGTGATATCTTCAATTCTAAAAGCAAACATAAAATCAAAAGCTCTGCTAAATGAAGGCATAAACATTGCATAAATCAACAAACCGATGAAAATCACAAACAACAAAGGCATTAAAACGAAATTAAGCTTTTCAATGCCATCTTTGATACCTCTTGAAACGACCCAGCCTGTAATTCCAAGTACCCCGCTAAAACCAAAAATCTGAGCCCAAATCGAATCGCTCAACAAGCTATTAAACTGAGCTTCAGAAGTCGCAATATCTTGAGGCAAATCAAAACTTACGACAAAAAGATAATATAGCACCCATCCAAGCACGACTGAATAAAAAGTCAAAATAAAAGGACCACCAATGAGTGTAATTCCAGCATAGCCCCATCGCTTTTGAGGACTTGGATCAAGCTCTTTAAACGCTTCGGTCGTATTTTTTCGGGTAGTATGCCCGATGATCATTTCTGCAACAAGCATCGAAATCCCTATGGTCAATGAGAGAAATAAAAATAAAATAACAAAGCCCCCGCCTCCCATTACGCCTGCCATATAAGGGAATCTCCAAATATGTCCCAGCCCGATTGAACTACCCAAAGTCGCCAATATAAAACCGAATTTTGAAAAATTACTCATTTTTACTGCCCTAGACAAAATAAAATAAAACAAACAATATACTAAATTATATTTTAAAACTCACACTGATTGAGAAAAAAATAAAAATTTAGGAGTAAAAATGATACAAAAATTAAAAATCCTCGCTGTTTTTTAGATAATATTAATGATGGGAATAGTTTTTTAATATGAAAATAAAAAACGGAGAACGAAAATCTAAAACTTGATGGACGACCATAATAAATCTATTTAATTTTCATGAGGCAATATTCAAGAGAATTCTTTTTTGCTTGAATTAGGTGTTCCTAAAAAGAATTTCTGGGATAAAGTCAAGGTAATCTCCCAAGAAAACGATATGAATGAAGTTTTATCTTATATGTTTCTACATTATCCAAAAAAACAAAAAAAGCGGGAAAGACCAAAGAAATTGAGACAGATGAATTTGAAAAACATGGGAAGAAAAATATTGAATTTTTTGATAGAATCAATAAAAATACAAAAGAAAGAAACATGGAAATCGAACATTATAGTTATTTCATTTGATACAAAAGAAATGATAAATGCCACAATAATTTTAGAAAGCATTTTAAAGAATTTATATATCATCATTTAAATGCGATGATATAGGCAAATAGCCTGTTTAGCCAGCACTTACTATATAATTACACAATCAAAACCTAATTTCTCTTAGGTTCAACAAGAGAATTAAAGGCGCTTGGGACAATTCTGAAATTAACAAATATATTCCGGAAAAGGAAAAAGCAATTCCTTTTGAGAGAATGATATATTTCGGTGATGGAGAAACAGACATACCGGCAAATGAAAGCAATAAAATCCGAAGGAGGGATTTCTATAGCTGTGTATGACGATAAAATTAAGGCTGTACAAATTTTACTAAAACAAAATAAAGTTAATTATATTGCAAAAGCTGGCTATAATGAAGATAGCGATCTTGACATATTAATTAAATCTATTATCAATAAAGAATAAATATGGACGATCCTCTATATATAAAACAAAATAAAACAGAAAATAAAAAAATGACTGAATCTGATTATTTGAAAATTCTACAAACCGAAGGCTTTAAAACTAAGTTTGGAGAATCTAGTGAAAAAACCAATAGAATCCATCTCAAAAAAAAGTGAATGGGACGATTATGGATATAAGACTTCTTTTTTATGTGGCACAATGGAGTGTTTTTAGGAAAAATCAGAATAGCTTCAAAAAGTCAAGAGCTTGGTATCTATATAATTGAAAAACTTCCTGAAAAGTTTGAAAAATTACCAAAAGGATTTTTCTCTAAAATAGAAAAAACTAAAGAAAAAATGTGTCTAATGAACAAAAATAAATCCTTAAAGTTTTATTAAATGATATCAGCAATACGAATTAATTTGACTGCGAGGATGTTATTAAAAATCTTTAAAATCAATGTCACTATAAATTACAAAATTTTTGGAATCCAAATGTTGTCTCACTCCAATATCTATCCGTAAAAGACAATAAGAATCCTCACAAAAATAAATCTTGTCTTGATAGTTTTTTTTAAAGATCTAAGGTTTTTACCACTTTGCAATGCCATATTTGAGCAATATCAAACACACACAAACTATTTTTCAATACGTTGTAGTCGGTATTTGTTTATTTATTAATCTATGGCAGAATTAATAAAAATTAAAATAATCAGGAAAAATTATGAAAGCACAAGAAACAATATTATTGAATCTCATTAAAAATGTTTCTCCTGGATTCACAATACCCATTTATCAGAGATTTTACAGTTGGAAACAAGCAGAATGTTTAGAACTTTGGGAAGATATTTTACGGGCAGGATTAGACGAAAAAAATAATACTCATTTTCTAGGTTCAATAGTCTATGTGCAGGATGGCATTTATTCTGCCACAGCTAAGTCTCATTTAGTCATCATAGACGGACAACAAAGACTCACAACTATAATATTATTATTGATTGCATTATCCGAGTTACTAGACGAAAAGCAAGAAATTATAGAAGATTTCTCAAAAAATAAACTAAAAGATTGGTACCTAATCAATCATCTTGAAAAGGATGATAAAAAATATAGGCTTATCTTGTCTGAAACAGATAAAGATACCCTAATAGCCCTTATAGAAAAAAGGGAACTGCCAAAAGAATATTCTATTAGAATAAATGAAAATTATATTTTTTTTAAAAATAAACTTGAACAGCATAAACATCAGCTTGAAATTATCTGTAAAGGTATAGAAAAATTATCGGTTGTAGACATTTCACTTGATAGAGATCATGACAATCCGCAGTTAATTTTCGAAAGTATGAACTCAACAGGCAAAGATCTTACCCAGACAGATTTGATTAGAAATTATATCCTAATGGGGGTAGATCACAAAACTCAATTAACGCTATATCAAAGTTATTGGCGACCGATGGAACTTGATTTTGGACAAGAAGGTTATCAAGATTATTTTGATGCCTTTATGCGATATTACCTTGCCATAAAAACAAAAGAATTTCCCAAAATAAATCATATTTATGAAGCATTCAAAAAATATCATAAAGAAAAAAGATCAAATATTGAATCTTTGATAGCTGATATAAGAGTTTATTCTCAATATTTCTGCAAAATAGCACTAGATCAAGAAGAGAACAAAAAATTATCTTGTGCTTTCAAAGACTTTAAAGAGCTTCAAGTTGATGTTGCTTATCCTCTATTGTTACAACTCTACGATGATTATAGAAAAAAATGCTTACCTATAGAAGATTTTGAAAAAGCTGTTCGACTAATAGAAAGCTATATTATTAGAAGATCCATCTGTGGCATCCCTACAAATGGACTCAATAAAGTATTTCTAAACTTTGCAAATTCAATTGAAAAAGACAAATATTCAATTGAAAAAGACAAATATTTAGAAAGTTTTCAAGCTAAATTAATTTTAGCACCTCATCAACAAAGATTCCCAAAGGATGAAGAGTTTCAAAAAGAGTTTATATCAAGAAATTTCTATGATTTTAGAAATAGTAAATATTGCCTAGAAAGATTAGAAAACTTCGGCAGGAAAGAAAAAATAAATGTTAATAATTATACAATAGAACATATTATGCCTCAAAATGAAAAGCTATCACAAGAGTGGCAAAATGATTTGGGGGCAAATTGGAAAGATATTCAAAAGAATTGGTTACATACATTAGGCAACCTAACACTTACGGGCTACAACCAAGAATATGGCGATAAACCTTTTAAAGAAAAAAGAGACTTAGAAGGTGGGTTTGCAAAAAGTCCTCTAAAATTAAACGAATATCTAAGAGATATCAATATTTGGAATGAAGAAGCCATAATAAATAGAGCTAATATTTTATCAAACCAAGCAATTAAGATATGGATTTATCCAAAGCTTGAAGAATCTGTTTTAGAAAAATATAAAAAGTAGCAATCATGACATTAATGATCGATCAATCTTAAACTTTTAAATCTCACAATAGAAAGCTTTGAAGAATTCAAAAAATATTATCTCTATGAAAAATAGCTTAAAAAAATATTAACATAGAATTTAAATAACTTAGAAAGAAATGAGGTTTAACTATACATGCTCTAAAAAAATATTAACTTTATACAGGAAATTAATAAATGAAAATCAGAGTCTATTACGAAGATACCGATTGCGGAGGAATTGTCTATCATACCGCTTATATCAGATACTGCGAACGTGCTAGAAGTGAAGCATTTTTCGCTGCAGAAACAGATCCGCAAACAAATACGGGCGGATTTGTCGTGCGTTCTTTAAATGCCGATTTTATAGATAGTGCAATGCTAGGTGATATCATAGAAGTAAGAAATAAGCCACTTAAAATAAAAAATGTCTCCATCTTGCTCCAACAAGAAATTTATAAAATATTTGATAACACAAATAAAAGTCCTTGTAACACTAAAATATTCCAAATGATTGTAAAATTAGGCTATATTGATTTCACAACCCATCACCCAAGCGTGATACCAAAAAAATTCTTGGAGATTATCAATGGAAAATAACAATATTCAAATACTGCAAGGAAAACCCGAAATTACCTATCCTTGTGAATGGGAATACCGAATTATCGGTGAAAACGAAGACAAAATCAAAGAAGCAGTCTTTGAAATAATGCCAAGACCCTACACTTTGGAAACAAAAAATAAATCCTCCAAAGGTAGATTTGTCAGTTTCCACGCCAAAATCATCACAAACACCGAAGAAGAGCGCAATGAGATCTATACTAAACTCTCCGCCCACCCTGAAATCAAGATGGTAATCTAACCCCTGATATCTAAAAGACTCTCTTCAAACTCAAACAAAGGTTCAATGTTTTTTTCCATACAAATCTGCACAACATCAAATCCTTTCAGTCTGTCTTTATCGGCTTCCAAAATCCTTCTAATACTCTCATACGCCACATAAATTTGGGCATTAACCCCATTTTCTCTAAGATACACTCTCCCGCGTATCGGTCCTAAATTAGGATAAAGTGCATAAAACTCCAGACTTTGCTTTTTGGATTTACTTACTTTAAGCTGTACCAAAGAATCCTGATTGGAATCAGAAATAACAAAAGAAAGCACATTTTTCTGCAAAGAAAGTAACAAATTCCCCAGACTTAAAAATTCATATCGAGTTTGTGCATTTACAAATTTATCCAGTAAAAAATCCTTATAAGAGTCTTGCAAATCCCCTTCTTTAAAGATTTTTTCCAAATCACTGAAAGAAAACTTCAATGGACTATTCTGCAAGGTTTCAAGCATTTGGGGCTGGTGTATGAGATTAGAAAGCACAATCGCTCCTACTGAACTTCTAGACATTTGTGCCCAATACTTTTGCCCGATAGTAAGTTCCTTTTGGCTTCTTGTAGCAATCGTTGCATTCCCTAGTCTTAATAAATACTCCCCATCACCTTTTTTTTCAAGGACTTTTAATAATAAAGGCAATGTAGCGTTAAACTCACTCACCCCTTTACCCTTAACTCCCAACGCATTCAAATGCGCCAAAGCCCTGATTTGGTCTAACATAAAAGCCTTTGGACAAAATCTGTAATTTCAAAACTTATGCTAAGTTTATCTTTGAGAGTGGCGTGGTGTGTGGCAGTTTTAGAAAAAAACATCATTTCATTATTTGAAGAACCAAACGGATTGTGTTTCCCAATGATGTTTAAACACACCACTTTACACCCTTTACCCCCATCGTGAATATCTTGCAGCATTTTTTGAGCTGACTGGATAGCTCTTGCCTCATCGCATTCAGCCTTAAAGCCAATTTTAATAAGATTAGGAAAACAAAGCTCTTTGAGAATATCAATATTTTTAACGCATTCTATATTCCAATTCTCCCCAATATTTTCTTTTTTCAGTTTGCTTTCAAAACGCTTCTTAGGGACATAATCACTAATCGCTCCAGCCATAAACAAAAATACCCTTTCTTTTTGTGGAATATTTTCTTTGATCGTTTTGAGATAAGACGCACTATCTGTGACTTCAAAACGCTTCACTCCTAATGGCAAGATGATAGGAAAAGATGAAGCGATCAAAACAACTTTTGCTCCAAGCAAATAAAGAGCTATCGCCAAAAAGCTTGCCTGCAGTCCGCTGGAATGATTAGAAAGATAGCGTACCGAATCAATATTTTCCACGCTTCCCCCGCCTGTGATAATCACTTCCTTATCTTGCCAAAAATCATTTGAAACCAATCGCTTGCACGCCTCAAAAATGATTTCTTCAATCTCACTCATCGCACCTTTTCCATAAGTATCGCAAGCAAGCAAACCAACTCGGGGTTCAATAATACCAAATCCATAATCTTTCAAATATTTTAAACAATGGCGTGTTTGAGGTGATTCAAACATAGCCGTATTCATCGCTGGAGCGACCATTTTAGGAGCTTTACACGCCAAAAGCGTGCTTAAAACCAAATTATCTGCAATCCCCCAAGCTATTTTTGCTAAAGTATTTGCACTTGCAGGTGCTACAATAGCAATGTCTGCCCACTTGGCATAAGCGATATGGTTGCAGGAAAGCTCATCTTTTGTTTCAATCCAACTCTCAGTGTCTGCGTGCAAAACCTTTGTATGCAAAATCGCCTCAAAACACAAAGGGGTTACAAATTTCTTTGCCTCTTCACTCATCACAACGCGCACATTCGCGCCAAGCTTTTTAAATGTATTTCCAAGATCAGGCGTCTTATAAGCAGCAATCGAAGCACTTACCAAAAGTAAGATATTTTTACCTTTTATAAACTCAAGCCCTGATAAAATAGAATCTTGCATATTTCCCCCATCGACAAAGAGTGACGCTAAATAGTTATATTTGCACTCATTGTCAAAATATCTTGAGCTTCTAGCCATTTGTCATTGCCGTTACTGCTATATTCAAATCCCTCTTTTACTCTTTTCCCGCATTCATTTTTAAGCGTTTTGGTATAATCAATCGGGGTTTGAAAACTAATCGCAGGAGTCAAGATAAAAAAATCATCAAATTCTAATGCTAAATGCGAATCATCTTTAGGGATCATCACCTCGTGCAATTTTTCACCCGGACGAATTCCGATGATTTTGACAGGAATATTTGGGGCAAGCGCTCTTGCCAAATCTACAATCTTCATACTTGCAATCTTGGGGACAAAAATCTCTCCCCCGTGCATTCTCTCCAAACTATCGAGCACAAATCTCACACCATCTTCAAGTGTGATCCAAAAACGCGTCATCTTTTCATCAGTAACAGGAATCTCTTTTGCCCCCTGATGAATCAAGCGTTTAAAAAAAGGGATTACACTCCCCCTGCTCCCGACCACGTTTCCATAACGCACCACGCTGAATTTAGACTTAGAGAGTCCTTTGATATTATTTGCACTTACAAAAAGCTTATCAGAACAAAGTTTGGTTGCCCCATAGAGATTAATAGGATTGGCAGCCTTATCTGTACTCAATGCCAAAATATGCCCAACCCCGCATTCAAGAGCAACATCAATCACATTGCTTGCCCCATAAATATTGGTTTTGATACATTCCATCGGATTGTATTCAGCGATAGGCACGTGCTTAAGCGCTGCGGCGTGAATGCAAATATCTACATCCCTAAAAGCGCTTTGAAGTCTTTCTTTATCCCTAACATCCCCAATAAAATAACGCATTCTTTTATCATCAAAAATCCGTGCCATTTCGCATTGTTTGAGTTCATCGCGACTATAGACAATGATTTTTTTAGGGTTATGATTTTGTAACGCCGTTTGAACGAATTTTTTTCCAAAACTTCCCGTTCCACCCGTAATTAAAATTGTCTTCCCATCAATCATATGCGCCATATTTTTCCCTCACCAGCGATAGCCTAAACTCATCGTAGCAATTTTGAGTTGCCCAAGACCATCAGATTGATACATACTGCGCCTATTGTCCTTAAAAGTTACTGAATATGCCAATCCTAAATCAAAACCCCTGAAATTATATTTAGCACCCACACCGACCATATACCCATCAGAATCGGGAATACCGATTTTATCTTGTGGGCTAGGTGCCTCATCATAAGCCAAAGATCCCATCAAGCGCAAGCTTTTGCCCTTATAGGTAACACCCAATCGATATGTGTTGGTATCTCTCCAACCCGCTCCCATATTCATCACCCCTGCAAAATCAGCCAACCCGACCATATTTTTTAAGGTATTACTGTTAAAAACATTTTGATTTGCCACCATCCCACTAAGCCCAGTATAAGTAGCATTGGCAAAGTCAGGGGTTACTAAAAACTTACTCCCCCGACTCCAAAATGTCCTTTCATATACACCCTCGACCCGCAAACGATCCTTGAAAAACGTTTGAGCATATGCAAGCGTTAAGATCTCAGGCATCGTAACAGCGATATTAAGATCCCCCGTCGTCAAGACATTTCCAATAGCTCCCCCAATATAGGTTGTCGCAGACAAATTTCCTTTCATATCGAATTTGACAGGAGAATTATACACCACCGAAAACATTCCGTGATCAAATACCTTCAAAGAAGCAGATACGCGATATCCTGTCGATAAAGCTTTCCCATCAGATTTTTGATAAACCTTAGCAGTTCCAAAGAGATTAGTGGTTTCTGAAGCAAGAGACCCCATCAAAGATTTGATTGTACAACCAAATACTTTGCAAGCACCCAACACAAGATTTATCAATGGATTGTCTTTAGGTATCAATGCATTCAATTGATCATCAGTCAAATTCATCACTTGGTCTTTACTTAGAGAAATTCCAGCCCCACTCTTATCCAACGGCACATACACGACATTATTAAAGCTTCCCATCGCATAGAGAACCCGTGGGGCAAAACCTACCGAAAATCGATCCCCAATCGTATAGCTCACACTTGGAGCAAACTCAATCATCATAATGAATACATCTTGCAAAAACTCCCCACCTTTGCCCGCCCAATTCATCGCCAAGCCTGAAGGTGCTACAAAACTCGCCCCGAAAGTAAAGCCATTATGTGTGCGGGATTTATAAAAAAACTTCGGCAAAATAAAATTCGTATCGCCCGTTGAACCTGATACAATCTGAGAGTCGGGTGAGGAATGATAAAGGTTTATAGGTGCATTCATTATGCCAGATGCTAATTTTCCTATGACACTATCATCAAATTTTAATGTCGTACTAGAATATAGTCCCTGATTGGTCGTGGGTACATCAAACTTAAATCCTGGGATAGTGATGAGGGAAGTGGCGATTTCAAACTCGCTTTTATTTTCCCCCCAGTCATTACTAAAGCCCATATTTGCTGGGTTATAATAACTTGCATCCGCCCCTCTAGCACCTGCCACATAAGCAGAACTGAGTGCTGTGCCATTAGTGCTTTGCTCTTGGATTTTAAATCCATTTCCAAAAACAAAAGAAGACAATAACGCCAACCATAAAACTCTTTTCATTGCATCCCGATAAAAGTCATTCATTTTAATGACTGATTTTAAAAACTTATTTTATCTTTTTTTGGTTAAAATCGTATTTAATGGAACCATTAAAGTTTATCAAAAAAATAAAAACGCTTGCTGAAGCTTGTTTCAATCACAAAAACAAAGAGAATTATTGAGAGTTATCATTATAGTCATCAATGGAAATAGTAACGCCTGTACTCATATTTCGAAAAAGAATATGTCCGGGCTTGCGTTCATAAAAAATAATTTCGCCACTTTTTTGAAATCTTTGAATCATTGTATCATTCGAAACTATTTGTTTGCCAATACCGCCAAATATATCCCGTCCAAGCAAAATATCTTCAAACAAATCTCCATAACTGACTTTTCCAAAGAAATTTTTAGCGGCAGGCCATTTGGGAGCACAATCATTCAAAAAACAAATTTGAGATTTTTCTATTCGAATAGTTCCGATACTTTTCCCTAGTTTGAAAAGCTCTAAATTGATCTCTTTTTCTTTTGGTTGAATATCCAAAACACCATAATCATAAAAGCGCAACATAGGGGTTTTAATATAGATAAGTTTAAATTTGGCAGGTTTTTGCTCCGCTTTAGATTTTTCAGCTGCAGCAACTCCTGCCTCTTTTGAGGGTTTATTTAAAAAAAAATCCCCTACAGAAGCACAAGATGCAAAAAAAATAGGGATCAAAACCGCCCCAAAAGAAATGAAGGCTTTTCTCAAGGACATTTTATTTAAGAGCATTTTAGCTACGAGTACCACTCAATGCACGATACCATACTCTACCATCAAGCTTTAATTCCATACTGACTTGGCACAGACCATCTTTATAAACGGTCTCTGTGATTTCGGCATTTCGAATCAATGCTTGAACTTTTGTTTTAATCGTAGAATTCTGAAGCACCATATCCCTAACGGTATCTTGAGCATTGACACGAATTCCATACATTTTTTCGCCCAACTGCCTATAAGCATCGACGATTGCAGCGCGCTTTGCCAAAGCTAAAGCCTGTGAAGGGGATATAGTTGATTCAGGTGCTACACCCATACCCACCGCACTAAGTTCAATAATATTAGTCGGAGTGAGGAGTGGAGTATTTGGAATCATCGGCTCTGAATTTTTAGGAGCTATAGATTCATTGGAATTATCAAAACGCGTATCTGGGAGCGGAAGAGGAGGCTCACTATTGCGTCTGACTATATTTCCGGCATTTAAATTGGGATTATTAAAACCTGCCGGAGGATAAACAGGAGCTTGAACCCCGCCAGGCTGATAAACTGCAGAAGGCGGAATAAGACTCGTTTCATCTGAAGGGGTCATCAATGAATTGCACCCCACAAACGCTATGCCTACTGCTAAAAAAGCCGAACCGTTTAATAACCTTCTTGTCATAAAACATCCTTTTAAAATATTGTTTCAGATTTTTAAGCAAAAGTCGTGCCATTTTTACAACAAAACAATTGAAGGATTAAACGCTTTTGCAACAACTGCCACAGAATCGCCAACTTTGAACCCTGCAGCCTCATTGGGGTCTAAAACGATTTTAATCACTGAACCATTTATTAAAATATCAACGATAAACACTAAAGAGTTTTTTGTGATTTTAAGGATTTCACCATTGATTTGGAGTTTGGCACTGAAGCGTTCGTTTAAAAACACCTCATCAGGCGTGCCGATTTTTACAATCTCCCCATTCTGCAAGCAAATAACTCGATCAGAAAGTCTAAAAACCTCCCCCAAATCGTGACTGACCAAAAAAGTTGTCATACCAAAATGCCTGCTCAAATGTTTCAGTTCTTCTTGAAGCTTTGCCCTCATTTCTCCATCAAGAGCGCTCAAAGGTTCATCTAAAAGCAAGATTTCAGGAGAACTCACCAAAGCTCTTGCTAAGGCCACTCTTTGAGCTTGACCCCCAGAAAGAGAATCAATCTTTTTTTTACACAACCCCTCCAACTCCATCAAAAAAATCACCTCTTGAATGCGCGTCTTATCACCCCTGCATCCAAAAACGATATTTTCATAAACATTCAAATGTGGAAAAAGTGCATAGTTTTGAAAGACAAACCCGATTTTTCTTTGTTGGACGGGTAGATTGATACGATTATAAGAATCAAAATAAACCCTCCCTCCGATTGCAATTTTTCCCTTATCTGGGTTTTCCAATCCCGATAAAATGCGTAAAATCGTTGTTTTTCCTGCCCCAGATTTGCCAAATATCGAGAAAAACTTCCCTTCTTCAAGTTTAAGACTGACTTTTAAGGCAAATTTTCCCTTGCTGCCATCAAGCGTTTTTGTAAAATCAAGTTCAATCACACAATTCCCTTACCGCCTGTTTTTCTATTAATAAAAATCACTGCAAAAAGTAAGATAAAGCTCACCAAACAAAGGCTTAAAGCATACTGATTGGCTAAAGTATAATTCGTCGCCTCCGCTTGGGTGTAAATAGCGATACTAGCCACTCTAGTCTCTCCAGCAATATCCCCTCCAATCATCATCACCACGCCAAACTCCCCGACCGTATGGGCAAAAGTCGTCACCATCGCCATCAAAATAGCAGGCTTAATATTAGGCAACAAAACAAACAGCAAGGTATAAAACCTGTTTTTTCCTAAGGTATAGCTTGCTTCTTTTAAGGACTTTGGAAGAGAAATAAGCCCACTTTTAACAGGATTGACCATAAAGGGTAGAGAAAAAATCACACTCCCAAGCACCAAACCCCAAAAACTGAATGCTAGCTTAATACCAAGAATATTTTGCAAAAATTCTCCGAAAACATACTGCGGGGAAAACGCCAACAACAAATAAAATCCTAAGACAGTCGGTGGCAAAATCAAGGGCATCCAAATCAAAGTTTCCAAAAAAGTCTTAAAAACTCCCCGTCCAAATGCCAAATAATTTCCCAAAACAATCCCTATGGGTAATAAAATAAGCGTTGTGACTAAAGCTAGGGCAAAAGTCAAACGCATCGTTTGAAAAAACTCTGGATCAATCATATTCAAGCATCACTTCAGAAGATTTCACAAACCAACCAAAAACTTTTCCTATATCTATCCCAAGCTCCTTGTAAGCTTCTGCTGAAATCAAAGAGGAAATTTCTCTACCTTCAAATTCAAAAATCACTCTAGCAATTGCGCAAGAAACTTCAGTTCTTAAAACTTTTGACACAAAACGATTTCTAGCGCTAATCTTAAAATAACTCGGATCACAAACCATCACTTCACTCTCTTTAAAAACAGCATTGAGTTGAAGACCCTTATAAAATGTATGCCCTCCGTCCAAAAGCATTGCACTTAAAAAATGGTTTGCGAATGCCAATTTTATAAAGATAATTCCCTCATCATATAAAATATTTTCAACTATGCAAGGAATTTTATTCATTCACTATATAACCGAATTTTTTGAATATCGCCTTTGCATTTGGGCTTAAAATAAAAGCTTCAAACTCCTTTGCCAACTCATTGTCTTTGCCATAATTAGTAAGAACTAAAGCCTGATCAATAGGAGAATAAAGGGATTTATCCACGATAATATAACTGATATTTTTATCTTTTTTATCTATCAAAGACAATGCTCCAAAACCTGCTTGCGCATTCCCGCTAGCAACAAATTGATGGGCTTGAGAAATTGATACGGCATTGATGAGTTTTGATTTTATCTTCCCTTCAAGGCGGGTTTTTTCTAAACTTTCTTTGGCCGCTCTTCCATAAGGTGCAAGCTTAGGATTTGGAATGGCTATATGAACAATATTTTTATCTGCAAGCATCTCAAGCGAAGTGATCTTGATTTTAGGATTTGCACTCCAAAGCACTAAAACACCTTGAGCATAAATCCTTTCTTCTTGAGGGGTTTTTCCCTCTTCATAAAGCTTATGGGGAAATTCCCTATCAGCTGAGACAAACAAGTCAATAGGTGCTCCTTGAGAAATTTGAGCATAAGCCTTGCCAGATGAAGAATAGCTGATATTAATTTTATCTTGAGGATGGGTATTTAAAAACTCTTTTTGAATCTCTTGAAGCGTATGAGCAAGATTAGCAGCAGCAGCCACATTGATCTCTCTACCAAATGATGCAACCACAAATAAAACACATAAAAAAAATAACTTTCTCATTCTTTGATCTCCTTTTTAATCATTATATAATATTTTATATAACGCTCTATAAAGATGCTAGCTTGTCTTCTAAAAAAGTGATTTTTTTTTCCAATTCATCTAAATTTTGGCTTTGGCTGAAATATTCTTCCAATCTCCCCATCGCTCTTTCAAGTTGTTTGAAAACAGCAATTGCCTCCTCACCCTCAGGGGTAAGTGCCGTGCCCCCTCCACCTTTGCCTCCGCTGATACTTTTAACCATAGGTTCCCTAGAGAGATGATTCATACTATCCACGCTATCCCAAGCTGCTTTGTAGCTCATTCGCATATTTTTCGCCGCCTTTAAAATCGATCCCGTCGTTTTAATGTGTTCAAGCAGCTCTATTTTACCTTTTCCTAGAAAATTTTTATTTTCTTTTTTTATCCAAAAACGCAAAAAGATTTTCATCTTCTAATCCTTATAACGATTGCTAATGACTAAAAACTCATCAATATGATCTAAAAACAAATCAACCAATTCAGGTTGGAACTGTTTGCCTCTAAGTCCTTTGATATACTCAATCACTTCAGGCAAAGGCCAAGCCTTTTTATATACCCTGTCATTGCTGATTGCATCAAACACATCTGCAAGAGAAGTGATTCTCCCAAAAAGAGGGATTTGATTTCCTTTCAAGTTATTAGGATAACCACCTCCTGCCCACCATTCGTGATGGCTTCTAGCAATCTCAGAGGCAGTTTTTAAAATCAAACGATTAGAGTCTTTTAATATATCTGCCCCTAAGGTCGTGTGTGTCTTCATAATTTCAAATTCTTCAGGAGTTAGCTTACCAGGTTTATTTAAAATATAATCAGGAATGCCCACTTTTCCGATGTCGTGCATTGGAGAGGCGATATGGATAAGATCCTGTTCTTGAGGTGTGCAGCCATAAAGTCTAGCAAGAAGTCTAGAATATTCAGCCACCCTTTTGATATGATTCCCCGTTTCTCTGCTTTTTCCCTCACAAATCGTTCCCATCGCAACGATAACGTCCTTTTGAATACTTTCTATTTCTTTTTGGGTTTCAATAATCTTTGTGACATCTATCCCTGTCGCCATAATTTCCATAGGCTTACCCTGAAGATCATAGATATAAACGGCCATACTATTGATATAAAAATGCCTTCCATCAGTTCGGCTCCAACCGATAATGCCCTTATAAACTCCTTTTTCATTCAATGTTTTGCCAATCTTTAAAAAATGTTCCTTTTGCGTATCATCTAAAAATTCATAAAGATTTCTACCCAAAACATCTTTTGATTCAAAACCAAAAACTTCCAAAAATGCGGAGTTGGTATAAATAAAATTACGATTCAAATCAAGACGAAATAAAATCTGACTCCTATCAATGAGACTTTCATACTGATTGAGTAAAGATTGTTTTTCTTCATCAGAATACTGCAAAAACTTAACATCATTTTCAAGTCTTTTTTGCCTCATCTCCTCATCTGTCCGATCAATTTCTCCCACGATATAAGACAAAACATTATGATTATTATCAAAAATAGCTTTGACAAAAACATTCACATAATACAAGCTTCCATCTGCTCGGATATGGTTCATTTTTCCACTCCAAATCCCATCTTTTTTGAGTTTTGGAATGACTTCAGTAAGGGTATAATGCGTTGTTTCTTTATCTAAAAAATCCGCTATATTTTTTCCTATTTGCTGCTCTTTTGTATAGCCTGAAACCTCAAGCATTTTTTTATTGACATTGGCAATATTTAAATTATGATCGACTTCAATATATTGCATTGCTTCAATAATCAATTCTTTATAACTTTTTAGCGAACTAGTAGTGATATCAAGCTCTCTGGAAGTAACCTGAGACAAATGCGTGAGTGCATTTAAAATCATTGATTCCTCACTCCGCTCTATCTCCAAACAATCCTCATTTGTCTTAAACTCAAAAGTATTCTCACTAAGCATAATACGAGTATTTGTAAGGTTCAAAATAGCATTAGAACTTCCAAAATGATAAATCTCACCATAGGTAAAAAACCCGCACGCAAGATCTGTATGAGTAAAGACGTCTAAAAGTTCATTGATCCCCTTCAAGCCTAAAAATGCAATTCTTCCCACGCACGAATACATATAAATCGCCTCAAGATTCTTGGGGCGATTAGCATCTTCAAGCACTAAATCTTCTTTAATATTTTCAAGAATTCCAAACGAAAACTTGACATACGCACCTTCAGGAACGATGCCTAAAAAAGAAATTCCTCCATCATCACAGACCTTATCCAAAACCCTAGCAATCATATTTCCTTGAGAATCTTCAAATATAAGAGGAAAATTCCAACCTGTTTTAGTCAGATCGCTTAAAATATTTTCTCCAAGATAATGGGTATAGACTTCTTTAATCGGAGTATCATTAATTTCATAGACAATATTTTGAACTGCCTTTGTAACCTTCAGACTCAAACCAATGGGACGCCAACCAAAAATATGACTGTTTTGGACGTTTAAGATATCTGAATCAATCGTTGCACAAACAATCCCATTCAAATAAACGCCTGCGGTGTTCCCAATCAATGTGCGGGACGCCTTTATGTGATTTCCCACAGCCGCCTTTCCCCCACATACAATTAAATCAGGGGCAAGTCGGTAAATTTCATTTAAAAGAGTTTCGCCTGAAACGCTAAAAAATTCAATAAAAATAATCAAAAGTTTTGTTTTGGGCGTTACAAGCTCAGAAATGATACGCGTAGCTATCTGCTCCTCACTTAAGGTGTTGGAAAAATATGCCGTTTTCACGCTCGAATGAGAAAAACACGAAATACCCAAACAAATTTCGCTAAGTGCTTTAAATTCAAACAATTGATAAGAACTTGAAGCAAGTAAGATTTCACAACCTGGCAGGATTTCATTTAAAATGTCGATCAAATATTCTGACATTTCACGACCTAAAGGTCCAAAAATTTGTATAAAATATTTTTCTTTGCTCTCAGGTTGGATATGATGACGTTTCAATTCGGCCTGAAGTTGATTTTTATCCTTAAAAATAATATTTACTAAGCGCAACACTTATCCTTAAAAAATAGTATAAAAAATATTTTAATAAATAATACCAAAAAAATACTTTTTTTAATTATGCAGATTATATCCAAAACCTAGAAACCCTAAATCAAACCTTAGTCGCCAAAAAGCAAATGCTAAAAATATGGTATCCCTGAATATAGGCATATTCAATCCTATAACGGTGCAAGAGTAATATTTCATTCACAATTGAAAGACCCAACCCGTGACCACTCACCGCATTATGTGATGCATCTCTGCAAAAAGGTTCCAAATAGTAACTGATTTCGTGCTCAAGCTTATCTCCCTTGTTTTTCACGACAATTTTATCTTGAACACATTCAATATAAATTTTTTCTTCTGCGGTATATTTTAGGGCATTTTCTACAAGATTTTTTACAGCCACAGATAAAAGTCTTAAGTCCCCTCGGACAATAAAATTTTTTCCAAAATTCACTTCGATTCTGCTTTCTTCATCAGAAAAGCTCGATAAAGCTTCAAATATCAATGTCTCACTCAAGAATTCTTCATTGGCAATGATGATCTTCCCACTATTGACACGCTCAAATTCAAGCATATTATCAGAAATTTTTTGCATATCCAAAACATAGCGCTCAAGTCTTTTGATCTCTTGGGTTTTATTTTTTTCTAGAGCTAATATAAGTTTCATCTTTGCTAAAGGGGTTTTGAGTTCGTGACCGATATTTCGCAAAATCAATTCCCGACTTTTAAGCATTTTATAAATCTTATCCCCCATAAAATTAAAAGCCCGAATCAAATCCCCAATCTCATCTTTGCGATTAGTACTAAAAGTCCTATCATACTTACCTTTTGCAAACTCTTTAATGGCATTGCTAAGTTTATTGAGCGGGGTTAAGATCGTGAAAGAAATGATATAAAGAACTGCCAAAATCAATATAATAGGTAGAAAAAATACTTTGAGTCGATTTTCCTCCCAAAAATCAGTCTCAATATCTTTGACTACAACAAAATTATCCCCAAAATAAGTCACGCTAAAACCAATTTTATTTTCAGTGCGAAAAATTTTTATTCCCAACATATCATCATTTCTAGCTTCGATAATTTTAAAAGATTGGGGCATAGAATACAGTTGGGTATAACCGAATTTTTTCACTGCAAGCATCACTGCATTTAAATTTCCGGTAGTGTAATTAGGCAAAATACTCTGAATAAAAAGCATTGTTTCATTCTTAATGCGTTCATTTTGTTTTTCGACAATGATTTTATCAGTCTGATACCACAACCCAATTACAAACAAAAATGCCATCCCAAAAAGGATACTAAACTTTACGCGAAGATTTCCTATAAACAAAATTTATAACCTATCCCCCAAACAGACTGAATGAATTTAGGCTCTTTGGCGTTGTCGTTTAATTTTGCCCTAAGATTTCTCACGTGCGTATCAATACTCCGAAGTAAGCTGTCTTCGTGAATAGCATTGATGGTATTGGCTATAGCCTCCCTAGAAACGGGGTGGAGTCTATTTTCTATCAAAAATATCAAAATATCAAACTCTGTATTTGTCAAATCCAACACTTGATCGTCCAATTTTGCTTCGCGTTTTTGGATATTGATCGAAAGATTATTAAATACCATTTCCTTTGGTTTAAATCTCCTTAACATTGCATTGATTCTAGCAATAAGCTCTGCGGGCTCATAGGGTTTAGCCAAATAATCATCTGCACCTTTGTCAAAACCCTGAATCTTGTTGTAAATATCCCCTCTAGCCGTAGAGATAATAATAGGAACTTGGGAAATGCTCCGAATTTTTTTACAAAGCTCAAATCCATCCATTTCAGGTAATGTCAAATCTAAAATTATCAAATCGATACTGCTATGATTTTCTTTGAGCAAAGCTGTTGCCTTGCTAGGCAAATCAGTAGCCAAAACCTCAAATTTTGCCTGTTCCAAATAGGTTTTTATCAACCCTTGCATTTCCAAATCATCTTCAATCAATAATAACTTGCCCAACTTTCTCTCCTTGTGTCAATCTTCCCCTCTGAAATCTTTTGATATCTTGCTCCTTTGCTCTTGGTTTAAAACAGAATGCAAATCTTTTAAAAACTCAAGATCAATTTGTATTTTTCGATCGTGAATGATTTTCATCTCATTTTTAATCTCTTTGGTACTGAGATCTTTTGCAACAAAAAGTCGCATCATTAAAGCATCAGTTTTTTCATTATTGCTCCACCATTCTTTGAGATTGCGATGGTATTCTTTAAAAAGCCTTTTAATCTCTTTTTCCTGATCGTGGCTCAAACCGACCTCCTTAAGATCTTTATGCAATTCGTTTAAATCCCTCCAGCTGTCTGCAAACAAAAAAGAAATAAAAAACAAACATAGAAAAACTTTTTTCATCGCAAACCTTTCTAAAATATCTTATCAAAAATTATAATCGCTGTTTTTATGGTTTCTGTCAATTATCAAACAAGTTTAATTTTTAATAAGATCATCAAAGCTGCCTGATCCTTTCATATTGCTTAGGTAAAATCATATCTTCTCCTAGTTCAAGTCCTGCTTGAATCGCCCAATAAGGATTCTTTAGTAATGCTCTAGCCAAAAATACCGCATCGACCGCACCGGATTTAACCAATCTTTGAGCCATTTTTACATCTGTAATCAAACCCCCGCCGATACAAAATACGCCAAGTGCCTCTTTAAGTATTCGCGCACATTCTATCTGATAACCCGGATATACTTTGATTACTGCTTCAACAACCCCACCAGTACTAACATCTAAAACATCAAATAATCCCTTGAGAGGCTCTAATAAATCCACAAAATCCATTGCCTTATTCCCATCTTTGTGGTAATCTTGAGCGGATATGCGCAAAAGAATAGGAAAATCTTGGGGTAAAACCGATTTTAATGCCTCAAGAATCTCCTTTAAAAATCTTGTCCTATCCCTACCGTATTCATCGGTTCGTCGATTGGAAAGTGGAGACAAAAACTCACTGATCAAATACCCGTGAGCTGCGTGTATCTCTATTGCATCAAAACCTGCTTTCAAAGCTCTGATAGCAGCTTGTTTAAAGTCTTCTATTACATCTTGAATATCTTTTAGAGTCATTTGTCTTGGCATTCTTGAACTATCTGAAAAAGCAATCTTTGAAGGAGCGATGATTTCTTGAGCTTTACATTCGCATTTTCTGCCTGCGTGACTGATTTGGATTGCCATCTTTGCACCATAAAGATGGCAGGCATCGACAATAGATTTTAACCCCTCTATATGTGCATCACTCCAAATCCCCAAATCTTGATCAGATATCCTACCATCCCTAGAAACTGCACTTGCTTCCACGATAATCAAACCGACTTGCCCGATGGCTCTAGTGAGATAATGTGTATAATGCCACTGATTGACCATCCCCTCTATTGCGCTGTATTGATCCATAGGTGCCATAACGATACGATTTTTTATTTCCAAATTCTTCACTTTCCATAGGGAAAAAAGCGTATTTTTCATCAATATACTCCTAACATTTGATATAAAAACCTTTTTCATTATAGACAACATCAAATTTTTCGCCACTTTTAAGATCAATCAGATAACATTGTTCTATAGTTTCAGCCTCCGCTCTTTGAATCGGAATCTGTCTTAGCCTTTGTTCAACTTCGCTGATATCCTCGCACAATGCCGAAAAACCAAACATCATCAATTTATACTGAAAGTCCATTGGGTCTGCCTTCGTGAAAATTATTAAATGTTAATTCTAAAAAATACTCTACCATAAAAATATTATATTTGTTAAAATCCCAAAATGATAAATCTTAATCAAGGCTTTTAATGAATAGTTTTACACAAACTCGGAGAAATGATGGTCTGCATCCCCAACAAGCAGATTTTAAAGAGGTGGTTTTAAATCCCAGTGCTTCTTTTGGAGGTCTATACACACTAGAACACATTCCTAAGATTGATTTTAAACCTTTTATAAACTTGAGCTATCCCGAACTTGTGAAAAAAATCTTTTTTACACTCAAAATCTTAGAAGATGAGGAAATATTAGAAAGTGCTCTTAAACGCTATAAAAATTTTGACGATCCCACAAATCCCGCTCCTTTGTCAAAAATAAAAGAAAATTTTTATATTCAAGAGCTTTACCACGGACCTACAAGAGCTTTTAAAGATATGGCTCTGCAACCTTTTGGGGTAATGTTTTCCAAATTTGCAAGTAAGCAAAATAAAAAATACCTGATACTTGCAGCAACTAGCGGGGATACAGGACCTGCCACGCTTGAAAGTTTTGCTGATCAAAAAAATATTTTTGTCGTATGTCTCTATCCAAAAGGTGGAACAAGCGATGTTCAAGCGCTTCAAATGACAACGCAAAACGCCAAGAATCTAAAAGTATTGGGCATTAACGGAAATTTCGATGATGCACAAAGCATACTCAAATCCCTGCTTAAAGATGAAGAGTTCAAAGAATCTCTCAATCAAAAACAAATTCTCCTTTCAGCAGCAAACTCTGTTAATTTTGGGCGTATCGCATTTCAAATCATTTATCACATATGGGGGTATCTGAATTTAGTCAAAAATAAAAAAATTACTTTTGGAGAGAATATCTGTATCGTTGTGCCTAGTGGGAATTTTGGCAATGCATTAGGGGCTTTTTATGCAAAATTAATGGGACTCCCGATTCAAAAAATCATCATCGCTTCCAATGCCAATAATATTTTAACAGAATTTATCCAAACAGGCATTTACGACATCAAAGACAAATCTTTAATCAAAACTGCTTCTCCTGCAATGGATATCTTAAAAAGTTCCAACATCGAAAGGGTTTTGTTTGCTCTTTTTGGTTCTGAACGCACACATCAACTGATGGAAAGCTTAGAAACAAAATCGTGTTATCAGCTCTCTCCCAAAGAGCTTTCAACCCTACAATCATATTTTTCAGCCTCATTCTGTACCGATACAGATTGTCTTAAATGCATTAAACAATCCTTTGAAGATGGTTATCTGCTTGACCCCCATACAGCAACAGGTCTGAAAGTCGCTAAAGAATTTTGCCAAGATATCCCTACCATCATTTGTTCGACGGCTGAATGGAGTAAATTTGCACCAACAATCGCACAAGCAATTTTTGGCAAAAAACTCAATGATCAAGAAGCAATTCGACGAATGTATCAAGAAAAAAATATTCAAATCTCGCCTCTGATAGAAAATCTATTTTCAAAACCGATCGTTCATAATGAGATTTTAAATAAAAATGAAATCAAATCAAATATTTTAAAGTGGCTTTCAGAAGAAAAATAAAAAACACAATCACAAATTAAATTTGTGATTGTGCAATATTAATGCAAATCTTTCCAGATTTTTCTTTTCCAAGCATAAGCAAGTAATGCCATCACAGCAAAGAATATCATAATCTTAATACCCAAAGCATCTCTTTGAGGCTTTTTACTATCACCTACTTTTTGGAGATACTCAATAACTTGTTTTTCAGCCTTTTGATCCAAGCCAACTCGTGGCATTGAAGTTCCCGGAAGAAGTTTTTGAGGATCATTGATAAAAACACTCAAGGTTTTTTCACCTCTGCTTCTGATCATCATTGACAAATCAGGTGCCTTAGCTCCCAAGTATTTTTCCAAATCTTCTGCAGGAGTGAGCGCATAAGTTTTATCATAAGAAACACTATGGCATCGTTGGCAAGCCTGTGCAAAAACTTCCTTATCTGTAAGACTTTTTGGAGCTATAGAAACCAAATAAGCCACGATATTTGAAATATCATCATTACTCATCCAATCATATGCAGGCATCGGATAAGGATTAGCATCACCAAATTTATGTGTGAGTTTAGTAGCCTCAATAGGATTTTTAATAAAATTAGCTAAAAAATTATGGTCAAACACAGCCCCTACATCGGATAAATCAGGAGGAACAACCCCATAAGCTGCACCAGCTGAAGCATTGTCCATAGGAGCTGGCATATTTTGAGATTTGATGCTATGGCAAGCTGTACAATTCTCTTCTACAAGTTTTTTACCTTTTTGAGCATCCCCTGTACTCAAATCCATTTTTTTCAAATCCTTAAAAGTATAATCTGCCGGAGCGACTTTAGGGTGCATAATCGAATGAGCCAAAGGCTCCACACCCCAATAAATAATCCCAATGACAACGATCAAAAGAATAAGTATTTTGAGCTCTTTCATTGAACACCTCCTTTTTTTCTTTCAACAATTGTAATGATGGGTAAAACAATGATAAACAAAACCAAAAATGCAATGGAAGCCACAAAGCCTACATAAATATTCATTCCCTCTGGAGGCAACTTACCATAAATGGTTAAGACGATCAAATCCAGCACTATCAACCAAAACCAAATGAAAAATGCAGGTCTTTTATGTGCAGGGGCAACCTTTGAACTTCTGTCAAGCCAAGGCAAAAAGAAGAAGATTATCTGAGCAATGCCAAAAGCAATCAAACCAAGATCAGCACTAAAGAAAAATCCTCTCAATACTTCATAACTCCACAAGAAATACCACTCAGGATAAATATGAGTAGGGGTTTTTAAGCTATCTGCAGGATCAAAATTTACCGGATCCATCGCAAAATCATAATGATAACAAACCAAATAAAAGAAAAATATCATAAAGGTGCAAATCACAAAAATATCTTTTGAAAGGAAAACAGGCCAAAATGGAATGACTTTAGATTCTTTTTTCTTGCCTTCAAGATATTTTTTTTCTTCAGCTTCAAAATCAAGAACTTCGCCATATTGGTTATTGACGTGAGGGACTCTGAGTGAATAAAAATGCACTACAATTAAAATTATAATCACAACTGGCAACAAAAATACGTGAAGCATAAAAAATCGCGTCAAAGTCGCATCAGCCACAACATAGTTTCCTCGAATCCATTCAACCACATCATTTCCAATAAAAGGAATGCCGCCAAACAAATTGGTAATAACCGTAGCAGCCCAATAACTCATTTGTCCCCAAGGCAACATATAACCGCTAAAAGCCTCTGCAGAAAATACCACAAATAAGAGCATACCACTAACCCAAATCATCTCTCTGCCATTTTTATAAGAACCATAATAAATAGCGACAAACATATGAATATAGATAATCACAAATATCATACTTGCAGCAACTGCGTGAATATGTCTCCAAAGCCAGCCGTAAGCAACTTCTTGCATAATTGTATAATTGACACTATCAAAAGCCATTTTTGCATCAGGCTTATAATACATCAATAAAAAAATCCCCGAAACCACAAGAACCGTAAATAAAGCAGTTAAAACTACTCCCATCGCCCACAAAAAATTAATATTTTTAGGGATCCAATACTCTGTCATCAAAACTTTTGTAAGTTTTTTAACCCCCAACCTCTGATCAAGCCAATCAATCAAGCCATCAGCTTTTCTAATTTCTGCCATTTTCTTCTCCTTATGCCTTGCCTATCATTTTTTGATACTCAGCCCCTGTTTCGCCAAAGACAATTTTTGTCCCATCGATTTTAAAAGGAGGGATATCAAAAGGTCTTGGAGGAGGAGTTCCGGGTACATTTATCCCATCAAGAGTGAATTTACCCCCGTGACAAGGACACAAAAATTCTTTTTCTTCCGGATGAAAAATAGGGATACACCCCAAATGAGTGCAAATCTGAATACCTACGGTAAAAACATCTTCACCTATTTTAAAATCCCTTTGTGGGTTAAATGGATCTGCCTTATTTTTTTTGATGATATAAACAGGCTTGCCGCGCCATTCTACTTGAGAAAGCTCACCTTCTTTCATATTACTGACATCTGCAGTTGTGAAACCTGCAGAAACCACACTTGGAAGAGGATCCCAAGTTTTTTTCATAGCGACAAGGGAAGCGATTGCACCTACGGCAGTAACGCCCCCAAGTGTCATCCCCAAAAAATCGCGTCTTTTAATTTCAGCCATTGTTGTTAATTCTCCTTTATTTAGTTTTGCAAGTCGATTTTATTGTTTCGCAGAAAAACCAGCTGTATTTTAGTTTATTTAGACTTAAATATTTTTGATAAGAGAACAATTTAGTTCTTAATTTCCTTATAAATGTTTCAAAGCGAAATCAAGCAAAATTTTTTGACAAAAAACTTTCATAAAATTACAGATCAAACGTAATCATAAACAAAACATTCTTATAATTATATTTAAAGTATTTGATTATTTATAATACCAACAAATATTTTTGATACAATTATCGGGAAATTACGCACTTTAATAAATAAACTTAGGAAAGAATTGATGAATAAAATTCCTGCTTTACCCCAAAATATTGTCAAATCGCTGATAAATTTTTTATACCAAGAAGCAAAAAATCGCGGTTTTAACAGAGTTGTTTTAGGCGTCAGTGGCGGCATAGACAGTGCTGTTGTGGCAGTGTTGTGTAAAATGACTTTCGGCAACCACCTTCAAGCCTTGCTAATGCCTTCAATTACATCATCTAAATCCAGTTTGACAGATGGCATAGCATTATGTGAGCAATTTGAAATCCCCTATCAAGTCCAATCAATCAATCAATATGATGAAGCTTTCAGGATGAACCATAAAGATGCTGATCTCATCCGTAAAGGAAATTTCTGCACCCGAATTAGAATGTCTCTTCTTTATGATCTTTCTCAAGAGATTCGCGCACTTGTAGTAGGCACAAGCAATAAAAGTGAATTAATGCTAGGCTATGGAACCATTCACGGGGATCTTGCTTGTGCTATTAACCCAATCGGAAATTTTTTCAAAACTCAAGTTTATGAGCTTGCAAAACTGCTCAATATCCCCAAAAATATCATTGATAAAAAACCAAGCGCGGATTTATATGCTGGTCAAAGCGATGAAGAAGAGTTGGGCTATAAATATTCAGATGTTGATCAATTACTATTTGATATTTGTAAAATTTATGATGATTTTTCTAAAATTGATATCAAAAAACTAATTCCGTTGGGTTACAATAAAGAAATGTTAAACTCTATTGTCCCAAGAATTAAAAAGAATCTGTTCAAACGCAATTTACCCATCACCTATAAGCTCGATTAAGAATGTTTCAGATTGATAATATTTCAAAAATCGCTTCTTTATAATGCGATTGATTGAACGTTATTTTTATAAACCTGCTTTTTGGCAAAAGGGGCTTGCCCTGCTTCTGCTGCCCTTTTCTTTTCTCTATTGCATCATTGCAACAATCAGGCGAAAAATAGCAATTTTTAAGGACTTTCAAATTCCTATAGTCAGTATTGGAAATCTTGTTGCTGGCGGGAGCGGTAAAACACCTTTCATCATCGAAATTGCTAAAGATTATAAAAACTTTGCCATTATTTCTAGAGGATACAAAAGGAAATCAAAAGGTCTTTTAATTGTGAGTCAAGAAGGGCAAATCCTGATCTCTCAAAAAGAAGCAGGTGATGAGGCATATTTGATTGCTAAAATGGCGAAAAATGCAACCGTTATTGTAAGCAAAAAGCGAGATCTTGCCATTCAAAAAGCAAAAGAACTCAATTGTAAGATGATTCTTCTTGATGATGGATTTCGATTTAAATTTAAAAAGCTTAATATTTTATTAAAACCAAAACTAGATCCTTATTTCAGATTTTGCATTCCTAGTGGGCTTTATCGCGAAAATCCCTCTTTGTATAAAAGCGCAGATATTTTAGCACTTGAAGGCATTGATTATAAAAGAGAGGTAGAAATCATAAATCCTACCGAAAGAATGTTACTTGTAACAGCTATTGCCAACCCTTCAAGGTTGGAAGAATATATCCCTAATATCGTGGGAAAATTGATTTTCAAAGATCACGCCCAATTCAATATCCCTTATTTAATATCAGAAACAAAAAAACACAACGCCACTTCCTTGCTTATCACCCAAAAAGATGAAGTCAAACTCCAAGAATGCCCTATTCCATTAAGCATTATGGAATTAAAACTTTGGATCGATCCTCAAATTAAGGAAAAAATTCGCCATTATATTGGCTCATATGCCTAAATTTCTAAAAGCTTCTTGTTTTTTAGGCGAAAAATCCGCGAACATTTTTTTGCAATTTCTTCATCGTGAGTGGCAAGCACAAGAATTCCATTCGTATTTTGTATATATCGGCACATTGTCTCCATCACATTCCAAGCAGTGGCTTTATCTAAATTTCCGGTAGGTTCATCAGCAAAAATGATTTTAGGTTTTTTTGTCAATACCCTCGCAATAGAAAGACGTTGTTGCTGCCCCCCGCTAAGCTCTCCTACGTTTTGATGGATAACGCTTCTGATTCCTAAGGATTCAAGCAAATCTTCCTCAATGGGCTGATTGGATAAAATCGAAGCAACTTTAAGGTTTTCACTCCCGCTAAAACCTCGAAACAAATAATGTGACTGAAAAATAATCCCCACTTCATAACGGCGAATCTCTAAAAGTTTAGTTGGGGGCAAGGAGTAAATATCATCGTATTCAAAAAGCTTCACACTTCCTTTGATCGGCTTTAGCATAGTGGAAAGATTGTTTAAAATCGTTGATTTTCCACTTCCACTAACCCCAAGAATCGCTACAGACTCTCTAGGTAAAATCTCAAGATTGAGATCCTCATACAACAATGTTTCAAAATGATGCGATAGTTGGGTGGCTTTTAGCATAATATTTCTCCTACAAATTCTCATCGCCCAAAACAAAAGGCGATACAATATAAGATGGGGATTGATTGATACTATGAATAATGGTTGTATCATAAATTCTAGCGTAGTATTTAATCAGTATTCTTTGCAAAAAAGGTTCAATACTAGGGACAAACCAACCATTATTGCTGATTAAAATGAGGTATTGAGGTCTTTTTTCATACGTGATTTTTGAAGTTCCCTCATAACAAATTGCACTTGCAAACAAACTTTTTCCTATTTGAAACTCTTCAAATGTTTTTCCCTGACTCAATCCGTATCCCTCTCCAAAAAAATACTTATAAAGAGGTCTTGCTATAAAATCAGGGAATGGAATCTTTTCGCCAAAAGGAGCTAAAACAACCTTATCGGCGTAAGTAAAATTTCCATTTTCAAACAAATAGGCACTATTATAAACCTTTTGTTTTTCTTTGCGTAAAGCCCCTACGACAATAGCAATTTCACGGCTCAAATTTTCCAATTCTTCCATCAAATAACTTTCATTTAAGGCAAAAGGAAAAGCAGTTTCAGGCAAAATAACAATATCCTTGCCATCTAAAATCGCCTTTTGGATCAAATTCAAATTTTGCCTGATAATGTTTTGAATATTTTCAGACTCCCATTTTGAATCTTGATTGACATATGTAGTTGTAACTGCCATCTTTAAGGGCAAAACACTCTTTCCGCTTATCCCACCCCAATCAAGAGCTAGAAGCAAAAAACAAACTCCAAAAATTTTATAAACCCTCTTAAAATAAATCAGCGCCCACACTCCTGAAACAATGCAAAAAAAACTCAACTTATCCACACCAAATACGCTATAAGAAAAAAAGGAATCAATCACAAGCCAATCAAACCCAAAAGGATGGATATAGCTCATTACCATCAATGTAAAAATTCGATAAAAAGGCGAGTTAAAAAACAATAAAAAATAAAAAATAATCCCATAAACCAAACCCACAAAAACCATTACAAAGGGGATCAAAAACACTGATGGAGAATATCGAAAGCTAAGTCCAGTCCAATAAAACAACCCCAATCCAACAAAAAAACCAAACCAGAACCCTAACTTTTTTGGCACTCCAAACCAAACCCCTATGCTTAGAAGAGCAAAAATACTCTCATAAATAATCAAACCAATTTTCCAATCTTTATAAAAAAACAATGCACTCCCATACACCGGAATTAAAAAAATTGCCGCCAAAACAAAAGAACTTAAAAGATAAATGCCCAGAATTTTGAATGAAAATAAGGTTTTTAATCCCATCTGTCTTTGCTTTAAATCAATTGATTTTATCTTGCTGTCCATATCTCTCTCAAATTTAATATCTTGATGCAAAAAACAAAATTTCAATTTTTGGGTCACAATTTTTATTTTTAGCTTATTTATTGTAGAATGATAGCCTTTTAAAACTGAAAATTACAGGTAACAAATGAGCTATATAGACTTGATATTGATCGTTATCATCATAATAATAGGACTAAGAGGGTTTTACAACGGGTTTGTAAATGAAATTTCGGGCGTATTAGGCATCGTACTTGGAGTTTTTTTCGCTTCGAGATTTGCCTCTAGTATGGGGAATTGGTTCACAACAAATATCCATAATTTCAATAGTGTTTCTCTTGCAAGCCTCATAGGTTTTGTAATTATTTTAGCAGTTATTTGGGTGACTTTTTTGATTTTGGGCGTGATTATTGGCAAATTCGTTAAAATCAGCGACTTTGCAATTGTAGATAAAACACTCGGTTTCATTTTTTCGTGTTGCAAGGTATTTTTAATCATCGGTTTTATTCTTTTTGGAATTTCCAAACTGAATTTTATGAAAGAACTTGATGTACATATGAGTCAAAATAGTAAAATCTATGGCATTATGAACACAATCTCTTCCTCTGTTATGAAGCTCCAAAGCGTTCAAGAAACTGCAAACAATATAAAAAATATTAGCCAACCTGCAACAGATTCAGCCCAAAAAACCATAGAAGAAACCAACCAAAACATCACCGATTCCATTAAAAATTCAGCCGAAAGCATCTATAAAAACATTCCTTCTCAAATCAAAGAAAAAACGCAGGAATAAAGCTATGTTCGAAAACCAATACATAAAACAAAGAATTCAAAAAGCCCAAGATTTAAAGCAAGAGAATAAGAATCCTTACCGAAATGATGCGAAAAAAACAATTTCAAACGCTGTATTTATCCAAAATTTCGAACATCTCAAAACCCTTGAAGAGCCAAAAGACCCTTCAAAAAAATACTCTGTCGCTGGCAGGGTAAAATTTTTGCGCTTAATGGGCAAGGCTTGCTTCATCAAGATCGAAGACCAAAGCGGCATTCTCCAAGCCTACTTGTCTCAAAATGATCTTGGAGAAGATTTTATTTTGATAAAAAAAAATCTTGAAGTTGGCGATATTGTAAATGTCTATGGCTATCCTTTTGTTACTAAAACAGGGGAACTCAGTATTCATACTTTAGAATTTAAAATACTCACCAAATCCATCATTCCTTTGCCTGAAAAATTTCACGGTCTCACTGATATTGAACTCAGATATAGACAACGCTATCTTGATCTCATTGTCAATCCCAATGTAAAAGAAATCTTTAAAATACGTAGCCTCATCATCTCCAATATAAGAAAATTCTTTGAAGAAGAAGGATTTTTAGAGGTTGAAACACCGATGTTGCACCCTATTCCTGGAGGAGCAAACGCCAAGCCTTTCATCACTCATCACAACGCTCTTGATGTCGAAAGATATCTAAGAATTGCCCCTGAACTCTATCTTAAGCGTCTTATTGTGGGTGGTTTTGAAGCCGTATTTGAGATCAATAGAAATTTCAGAAATGAAGGGATGGATCATTCACATAACCCTGAATTTACAATGATTGAATTTTATTGGGCATATAAAACTTATGAAGACTTGATTGGACTGACACAAAAACTATTTGCTTATCTTTTAGAGAAGCTCAATCTACCTAAAAAAATTCAGCACGGGCAACATCAAATTGATTTTGAAGATTTTAAAATTATCCCTTATAAAAAAGCCTTAGAAGAAATTGGAGGCATCTCAAAAGAAGTTATCGAAAATGAAACCAAACTCAAAGCTTTCCTCCAAAGCCATCAAATAAAAATCGATCCTACAATGACTTATGGAAAACTTTTAAGCGAAGCATTTGATGAATTTGTCGAACCAAAGCTTATTAACCCCACTTTTATCACACAATACCCCATTGACATCAGCCCTTTAGCACGAAGAAACGACACCGATCCTCAAATTGCTGATAGATTTGAACTCTTTATTGGGGGAAAAGAAATTGCCAACGGCTTTAGTGAGCTTAACGACCCTTTAGATCAACTCGAAAGATTCAAAGCCCAAGTTAAAGCCAAAGATGCTGGAGATGAGGAGGCTCAATATATGGATGAAGACTATGTTTGGGCATTAGGATACGGAATGGCTCCCACAGCAGGGGAAGGTATCGGTATTGACAGACTTGTAATGTTATTAACCGATTCAAAAACAATCAAAGATGTGATTCTGTTTCCTGCAATGAAGCCAATTAAAATGAATTATGATGATTCAATCACACAAGAAGAAAAGGAATAGCCTATGGAATACTCTATGCAACATTCAGACAAAGAAATTTTCACCCTTATTGAAAAAGAACTTCAAAGACAAAACGATCATTTAGAAATGATTGCGAGTGAAAACTATACGTTTCCAAGCGTTATGGAGGCAATGGGAAGTGTCCTTACAAACAAATACGCCGAAGGTTATCCTGGAAAAAGATACTATGGGGGTTGCGAATTTGTAGATGAAATAGAAACGATTGCCATCAAAAGGGCTAAAGAACTATTTGGATGTGCATTTGCAAATGTCCAACCACATTCAGGCAGTCAAGCCAATGGCGCCGTCTATGCTGCCTTGCTCAAACCCTATGATAAAATATTGGGAATGGATTTAAGCCACGGCGGGCATTTAACCCACGGAGCAAAAGTAAGCGTAACAGGACAAATCTATCAAAGTTTTTTCTATGGAGTGGAGCTTGATGGAAGAATCAATTATGAAAAAGTAGCCGAATACGCTAAAGTCATTAAACCTAAAATGATCGTATGCGGATTTTCAGCCTATACACGCGAACTTGATTTCAAAAAATTCAGAGAAATCGCAGATAGTGTCGGGGCTTTACTGATGGGGGATATAGCCCATATTGCAGGTCTTGTAGTAGCAGATGAATACCCCAATCCATTCCCCCATTGCCATATTGTAACCACAACCACTCACAAAACCCTTCGAGGTCCAAGAGGCGGAATAATCCTTACAAATGATGAAGAAATATCCCAAAAAATCAACAAAGCAGTATTTCCAGGTCTGCAAGGGGGTCCATTGATGCATATTATTGCTGCAAAAGCCATAGGTTTTGGCGAAAATTTGAAACCTCAATGGAAAGCCTATGCCAAACAAATCAAAACAAATATCAAAAAAATGGCAGATGTATTGATCAATAGGGGTTATAATCTTGTAAGTGGCGGCACAGACAACCATCTGATTTTGATGAGTTTTTTAGACAAACCTTTCAGTGGTAAAGATGCCGATATTGCTCTTGGCAATGCAGGGATCACCGTCAATAAAAATACCGTTCCAGGCGAACATAGAAGTCCTTTTGTTACTAGTGGAATCAGAATAGGTTCCCCTGCACTCACAGCTAGAGGAATGAAAGAAAACGAATTTGAATGGATCGGCAATAAAATTGCTGATATTCTTGACGATATTAACAATGCATCATTGCAAAGCCGTATTAAAGAAGAAATCAAACAAATGACAAAAGGATTTAAAGCTTATGAAAAACCTATTTTTAAAGTGAATCTATGACCGAAATGGATTTAAAACTGATCAAAATGAACACATCTTGTTATTATCAGAAAAAAGATGGATTGGGTAAAAAGATTGCCCATATGGGCAAAACTTTTTTTGACAAATTTGAAAAAGTGGATTCTATGCTCACAAGCTCTCTAATACAGAAACATTTTAAAAAAGAAATAACAATTGCTCATTCTCTGATACTTCAAGAAACAAAAGTTGAAAACATTGTTTTTGATTACAATGGAAGAAATACTGAAAAGTTCTACCACAAGGCTCAATTAATGCTAAGAGAAGAAGGTTTTATCAACTTTACGGCCTATCATTCAAAAAGTCCAGGTCATCTTCATCTTTATATCCACAAAGGTCACACCGAATTGGGAGAAGGAAAAAGACTTGCTAGAATGCTTTCAATGAAACTTTCTCAAACTTTTCCGATAGAATGGAGGGTATTCCCCAATGATGAAATGCCTCAAGAATTCAACATATTAGTATTGCCCTATGAAGTTTATGCAAAAGAACGCGGTGCTTCGTGGGCCAGACATCTTTAATTTATGACAAGGAGTAGAAAATGGAAGAAAAAAAAGAGTTAAATAAGATTTTATTAGGTGATGAGAACAATCATCAATCATCAAAAACTAAAAAAATGATCTTAATGATCATTATAGCGATTGTGGTTATCTTGATTTTATTGATTATTTTTTGGAAAATGACTCGAGAAGAACCCAAAGAGCAATCAATGACTACAGATACTTCTATTGAAAAAATGGATGCGTTGCATAGCAATGAAGCTCTTGATAATAACGATGATTTTGAAAATATGTCCATTGATGATATGTCTAAAACAGAAGAGGAAAATAAGTTTGACAAAATCGTTCAAGATATCAAATCAAAACAATTAGCCAACAATCAAGAAGCTTCACAAAATAATACCGATCAAGCAAAAGTTCAACCAAAAGAAGAAAAGCCCTTAGTGTCTCAAAATGTTCAAAGCAATGCCCCTGAACAAAAGCCTCAGGCAAAAGAAACTCTCAAGGAGACTAAAAAAGTCACAAAAGAAACCAAACAACCCACCAAACAACCCCTAGCTTCAAAAGCTCACGAAGACAAAAAAGTCCAAAAACAAACCCCTCCTCCGGCACAAAAACCCAAACAAAAATCTACAGCAACTACACCAGTAAAAACATCAAGTGCCAAAAACGGATCTGCAGCTTCACCTGGGCATTACTTGCAAATTGGTGCATTTACAAAAACACCCAACAAAGAATTCCTTGAAAAAATCAGCAAATACAACTACCGCACACAAACATCTCTCATCAATGGACAAACCATTACAAAATACCTTATAGGACCCTATCAATCAAGAACAGATGCAAATAGAGATGTTTTAAAAATTACTACTGAGATTGGCAAACCTGTACATATTCAAATCAAATAAATCTCACAAATGAGATTTATTCAAAGATTTCAAACTATTTAGAAATCTTTGAAAGTGCGTCCAATACCCCATTTATAAACTTAGGGGCATTGTCCCCACCATATATTTTTCCAAGCTCTACAGCTTCATTGATGATCACAGGAATGTCTGTTTGTGTGAATTTGATCTCATAAGCACCTAAACGCAAAATAGATCTCTCCATACCCCCAAGTCTTTCAAAATCCCAATCTTTAAGCTGGCTTTTAATGATCCCATCAAGTGCTTCAAGATTTGTTAAAACACCCTCAAAAAGACCTAGTGCAAATTCTTGTTGTTTATTTTTAATCTTTTTTTCTTCCAACATACTCCCAGCAAAGTCTTTAATTTTCACATTCCCGCTGTCATAGGCATACAATAAACCTACTACAGCTTCCCTAGCCTGAGTTCTTGTCGCCATCTATCAAACCAACTGCTTATAGAGATTCACAAGCTCAATCAATGCATTCATCGCTTCAAAACCTTTATTCCCAGCCTTGCTTCCAGCTCTTTCAATTGCTTGTTCCACGCTGTCTGTAGTCAAGACACCAAAACTCACAGGGGTTGTATATTTAAGAGTCGTATTAGCAATGCCTTTTGTAGCTTCTGCACTGACATAATCAAAATGTGGCGTTCCTCCACGAATAATCGCTCCAAGAGTACAAATGCCATCGTATTTTCTGCTATCAAGCACCCTATCCAAAACAAAAGGCAATTCATAAGCACCTGGAACCAAAATCAAATCAAGTTTTTGCTTATCTCCATTATGACGCAAAAAACTATCTTCAGCCCCTTCTATAAGCCGATCTGTAATAATATGGTTAAATCTAGAAGCAATGATTGCAATCCTCTCATTTCCATTTAAGCCAATTTTACCTTCTATAGTATTCATTTCAAAACTCCTTGTATATCCAAAATTTGACCCACCAATTCAGGCAGTTTATCCGTAGGCACCATATTAGGACCATCACTTAAGGCATTTTTGGGATCTAAATGGGTTTCCATAAAAAATCCATCTACCCCCACAGCTGCAGCAGCTCTAGCAAGATAAGGGACAAATGAACTATCCCCTCCGCTTTTTCCTCCAGAACTTCCAGGCATTTGAACGCTATGAGTAGCATCAAAAATAACTGGGGCGAATTCACGCATAATAACCAAGCTTCTCATATCTACAACCAAATTTCCATAACCAAAACTTGATCCTCGCTCACAAAGCCAAATACCGTATTTTTCAGCCTCACTATATTTGACCTCATCCCCGCCTCTTGTACGAAGAGCTTTAAGAACAGAATATTTCATATCAGCAGGATTCATAAATTGACCCTTTTTGATATTCACGATTTTATCTGTTTTAGCAACCGCTACAATCAAATCCGTTTGCCTACACAAAAATGCTGGTATCTGAATAATATCGGCCACCATCGCTATTGTCTTTGCCTGATAGCTTTCGTGAATGTCTGTGATGATCTTATAACCAAACTCTTTTTTAATCTGTGCAAGCATTTCCATACCGCTCTCAAGACCTGGACCACGATAGCTCTCAAGACTCGTTCGATTTGCTTTATCAAAACTCGCTTTAAAATAAAAATCGATTTTTGGATCACTAGCTAAAGGCTTTAGCTTTAAAGCTGTAGCATAAAGATTTTCATAGCTTTCTATGACGCAAGGACCGCTTAAAAGTACCATTTTTTTCATTGCTTTTTCTCTTTATTGATAGGTTTAAATTCACGCGTAATCATATTGTAATTGAGTATTTCACCAGTTTCAATAATATAATACCAACCATAAATATTTAACTCCCCTCGATCAAAGCGTTCTTCTACAAAAGGATAAGTCATCAAGTTTTCAAGTTGTTGCTCAATATTAATCTGTTCAGTGAGCCAAATCTGCTTGGATTTACTGCTTGGATTTAAAGCGGCAACTTTTTTTTTCACCGGTTCTAAAAGTTCGATCCATTTTTTAACATAAGGGGCATTTTCAAGCTTAGCAGGAGGATCATAGATAGCACTGCAAGCCCCGCAATTGCTATGCCCGCAAATGATAATGTTTTTTATACCCAAAATATTAAGTGCGTATTCGATTGAAGCAGTTGTGGCTAAATACCCTGCACGAATCATATTGTCATTTTCCCTGTAAGGGGGGATAATATTTCCCATATTTCTCACAACAAACAAATCCCCTGGCAAAGTATTTGTGATCAAATTTGGCACCACTCTAGAATCCACGCAAGAAATAAATAAAGTATGAGGCTCTTGGTGTATTTTTAAACTTTCATAAAGATCTTTATATTTGATATAATCATCTTCTTGAAATTTCAATGCTCCTTCAAACAACTCTCTCAATCTGCACCTTTCTTCAAACGCTTTAAAAAGTCTTGAATTATACCAAAGTAATAGCATATAATACTAAACTTGCATTTAGCTCAATCTTGCGCATAAAGGACGGAGTTTGTCAGAAATCATCAGCTTTATCGTAGAAACTGTGGGGAGTTTGGGATATTTTGGTATCTTCATTATGATGTTTTTGGAATCAAGTTTTTTTCCTTTTCCATCTGAAGTGGTGATGATCCCAGCAGGCTATTTAGCATATAAAGGGGAAATGAATATTTATATTGCTATCGGATTTGGTATTTTAGGGAGCTTAAGTGGGGCTTTATTTAATTATTACCTTGCCTTAAAATTTGGCAGAAGTTTTATCGTCTCTTATGGAAAATACTTCTTTTTCAGTGAGAATTCAATGAAAAAGATGGAAAAATATTTTCAAAAACACGGCGAAATCAGCACCTTTTTAGGCAGACTTATCCCTGCTGTAAGACAATATATCTCCTTGCCCGCAGGTCTTGCAAAAATGAATCTGATCAAATTCTGTATCTATAGCATAGCAGGCGCAGGAATCTGGGTAGCGATCTTGACAATTTTTGGCTATTACATTGGCATATGGCTAGGTGATACAATCGATACTCAAAGCATCATTGAAGCATTTGCCACAAAGCCTTTAGGTGCAAACGAAACCGATATTAAATCACGCTTGCATTATATCGTGCTCATTACCCTCGTGATAGTTTGTATGAGTGCATTAGGATATATTTTATACCAAAAAAGAAAAAGGAAATAAATGCAGTTATGCGTTGCTTTAGACCTTGAAGAAAAGACTAAAAATCTGACACTTCTAAGAATTCTTAGAGGATTAGATATCTGGGTAAAAGTTGGATTGCGGGCTTATATTCGTGATGGCGCAGGTTTTATTGAAGAGATAAAAAAAATTGATATGAATTTTAAAATTTTTCTAGACTTAAAACTTTATGACATCCCCAATACAATGGCAGATGCTGCCCTAGAGTGTGCCAAAACAGGCATCGATATGATCACTTTGCACACAAGTAGCGGAAAAATAGGAATGCAAAGCGTGATGGAACGCCTGCAAAATTCCTCCAAACGTCCTTTGGTATTTGGAGTAACTGCTCTCACAAGCTTTGATTCACAAGATTTTCAAACCATTTATAATACATCTTTAGAAAAACACGCGCCTCTCTTAGCAAAAATAGCGTATGAAAGCGGGATTGATGGAGCAGTATGTTCGGTTTATGAAAGCCTTGCAATCAAACAAGCAACAAGTCCGAATTTTTTAACTCTCACCCCTGGAATTCGCCCTTTTAATGAAAGCACAAACGATCAAAAACGCGTTGCTGATCTTGCACAAGCAAAAAATGCTCTTTCGGATTTTATCGTTATCGGCAGACCCATTTATCAATCTGAAGATCCCCTTAAAACCGTTCAAAAAATCCTTCAAACCATACAAGGACTAAAAGAATGAAAACCCTACTTCTTCCCACAATCAAAGACCTCATCAGCTATCAAAAAACCTTGAATCAAAACTCTTACATCGGACTTGTTCCTACAATGGGAGCTTTGCACGAAGGTCATTTGAGTCTCATTAAGGCCTCCAAACAAAAAGATACCCACACGATTGTATCGATCTTTGTCAATCCTACTCAATTTGGACCTAATGAAGACTTCAGCAAATACCCTAGAGATATGCAAAAAGATCTACGTTTATGTGAAGAAAATGGAGTTGATGCAGTATTTGCTCCCCAAGTTTCTGATATGTATCCCAATCACGATGAAATATCTCTCAATCCGCCCAAAAATATGGGGTATGTCTATGAAGGTTTTATTCGTGAAGGGCATTTTAACGGCGTATTGGCAATCGTCTTAAAACTTTTTCATCTCATCAAACCCCATCACGCCTATTTTGGACAAAAAGATGCACAACAACTATTGATCATCAAAAGAATGGTGCAAGATCTTTTTCTCCCGATTCAAATCATTGCCTGCCCAACCCAAAGAGATGCCGACGGATTGGCTATGAGTTCAAGAAATATTTATCTCAGTCAAGAAGATAGAAAAAACGCCCTCAAAATCCCAAATGCTCTCAAAATTATCTCTCAAGCCATTGAAAGAGGTGAAACAAAATGTGCTTCACTCATTGAAGCGGGTAAAAAAGTACTTGAAAACATTGAGTTGGATTATCTTGCCATATGTGATTATAATCTCGCCCCGCTTGAAGAAATTCGAAAAAATGCAAGCATTGTCTTATTAGCTGCAAAAGTAGGCAAAACAAGACTGCTTGATAATTTGTGGATATGAAAGGAAATTTGTGAAAAAATTCTTAAAAATAGCTTTTCTTTGCACGCTGGGTCTTGACTCTGCTTATAGCTACGACAGCATTGATGAAGCTCTCAAAAACGGTGTCTCCAAAGGAGATGTTATTTTTTATGGAGACTATCAAGGATTGGGCAAGGGTCAAGCAACAAGCATCGGCAAAAATCTTGCCACTTACAGCTATCTTGGAAATACAGGTTACTTTTTGGGAAGCGTTGGCTTAAGTTATACTTCAGGATTCTATAAAAATATTCGTGCCGCTGTGGGTTTTAGAGCAGCTGCCCCATTTTATAATGCCCATAAAAACCTATTAATACCCCAAATACCCAATATCAGAAATGCTGGAAAAGGAGATGCTTCTAAGGATTTTTTTAACCACAATCAAGCCGCACTTGCAGAATCTTTTTTGGAATATTTTGATGGAGACACAAATATAAAAGCTGGAAGATTTATCATTCCCAATGAATGGATCAATACGATGAGCGATGGAGTTTGGATACGCAATCGCTCTATTGATAAATTAATGCTTGAAGGATTTTGGATCAATGATTATGGACGAATTGCCTACTATCAAATGACAGAATTTGACAGGGTCAATCCCTATTCGCGTTTTGGGCTTCTTAATTTAGCTCTCAAATACTATATTACCGAAACACTAACCATTAAAGCTTATACATTTTTCACTCCGAAAGTTTTCACTGCACTAGGAGCAAGGGCAAACGGAAAATTCAATATTTCAAGATTTTTTATCGGTGCAGATGTGGGCTATGCCTATAGTTTTGAAGGGAGTGAGCGTTATAGTGGCTATACCCATAATGCTTCAGCTTTGGACGCAAAAATTTTTTTTGGAATGGATTTTTTTGAAGTCGCAGCAGGCTATATCCATACCTCAAAAGATTCAGGATGGGGAAATCTTGATATTATGGGCGATAGCATTGATCCTTTTTTTATATGGGGTGGCAAGGCAATCAAAACTCAAAAAAATGGAAATCTGATCTATGCTGCCATCAGTGCAAACGTTAAAAGATTCAAATTTTCTCTAGCTTATGGCAGTACCTCTTATGGCATTTCTTCAAGACAAAATGAAATTAACTTTTCCACAGAAATCGGCTTTACCCATAATGTATTTGGGATTTTAAACGTTCTAAACACCCATAAAAGCTCTACTGGTATCCCAACCACTACTCAAATCAATGGCGGTATTCGATTGTCTTTTTAAAAATATAATAATAATTAATCTTAATTAGTTATAATTTTAAAAAATCCAAAAATCAGAGAATTGAATAAATGGAAGAAATTACCATAGTGCTTGTCGGACAGCCGAATGTAGGCAAAAGTTCTTTAATCAACAGCGTCAGTGGCGCACATCTTAAGGTTGGCAACTTTACGGGCGTTACCGTTGAAAAAGCAGAAGCTTCCCTATATTACAACGGCACAAAAATCACCATTATCGACCTTCCAGGAACTTATTCCCTAAGTGACTTCACGCTGGAAGAAAAAGTAACCAAAGAATTTTTAGAAAGCGGATCTTACGATATCATCTTAAATGTTCTTGATGCAACTAATTTGGAGCGAAATCTTGCTCTAACAACTCAAGTATTAGGGTTAAACAAAAAAACCATAGTTGCCTTAAATATGTGGGATGAAGCCCAAAAAGAAAAAATCATCATTAATGAAAAGCTCCTTTCAGAAATACTAGGAGTGCAATGTATCCCAACTTCAGCAAGCAAACACTTTGATATGAATTTTTTACTCCAATCAATCATTGATCTTTATAAAGCTGATTTCAAACCACCAAAAAGAATTTATACAGATTTTATTGAGACCCAAATCCAAACGCTTGTAAATTTCCTCACACAAAAATCATACCCTGAAATTTCAGTTTTTTTAACTCACGATAAAAATAAAGAACACTTCACCCTAAGACAAGTTGCTGTAATGCTGCTATCCCAACAAACCTTTATTTATTCATATTTACACGATAAGGCCTGTTGGCTTGAACTCTCTAAAGTTGTCAATTCTTCTATCCAATCCCTTTATAAATGCTCTGGAGAAAGCAATGTCCAAAATATATTTGCTTCAGATGCACTTGCTTTTGGTAAAGGAGCAGCTCAAGAAGTGATTTCATTCCCCAAAAAATCCTTGCGCCAAGCCCAAAGTATTGATTCGATTTTGCTAAACCAATATTTTGGCTTGCCTATTTTTTTACTCTTTATGTTTATTCTTTTTTACCTAAGCTTTATCATTGGAGGAACACTCCAAACCTATGCCGAAGATGGCATAGGATGGTTTGGTGATTGGGTCAAATCAAGCATACCTGATGAAAACTTTGCCTCTTTAATAGGAGATGGTATCATCGGGGGCGTAGGAGCAGTCATTTCATTTTTACCTTTGATTATCATCTTATATTTTGGCATTTCACTTCTAGAATCCACCGGTTATATGTCACGTGTCGCTTTTTTGCTCGATGGAATTTTTCATAAATTCGGGCTTCACGGAAAAAGTTTTATTCCACTTGTTACAGGATTTGGATGTAGCGTTCCAGCCTATATGGCGACCCGCACCCTCCAAAACAAAAACGAACGACTCATTACCTTATTTATCATAGGGTTTATGAGCTGTAGCGCAAGACTTCCGATCTATGTCCTATTTATCGGTTCTTTTTTTCCTGATAAATACGCTGGAATCGTGTTATTTTGTATCTATTTTTTAGGTTCTTTGGTTGCTCTTTTAATGGCAAAGATCCTAAAACTCAGTGTCTTTAAAGGAAAAAACGAACCTTTTGTAATGGAAATGCCCAAATATCGACTTCCAAGCTGGAGAATAGTCTGGTTTAGCATTTATACAAAATCCCTAATGTATCTCAAAAAAGCAGGAACTTTTATCCTGATAGGTTCGATGCTCGTATGGTTTGCATCCCAATACCCTAAAAATCCTGAACTAAAAAAGCAATACGACGATAAAATAACCTCTGTAGAAAAAAACAAAAAAATTCCTCAAACCAAAAAAGAAGAAATGATTATAGACCTTAAAAATGAGCTTGAAGAATTCAACTTACAACAAAGCTATGCCGGACAAATAGGAATATTTTTAAAACCAATTTTTGCACCAATGAATTTTGATTGGCGGCTTTCCATTTCTCTTGTAACAGGATTTGCTGCAAAAGAAGTTGTAGTTTCTACTCTTGGAGTGCTTTATTCACTTGGAGACAGCGAAGATGAAAACTCTCAAAGCTTCAGAGAAACCTTAAGGAAAAACGTCAGCATTCCCTCTGCCATCGCTTTCATTATTTTTATTATGTTTTATATTCCCTGTTTTGCAGCTACCATCACATTTGGCAGAGAAGCAGGCGGGGTTAAATTTGTTTTTTATCTTTTTGCATTCACGACAATCACAGCTTATGTGTTTTCTCTACTTGGTTTTTATGCGACAAAATACGCTATGCTTTGGATTTTTTAAACATTTTTGAAAGTTTTTCAATCTTGGCTTTCCTTGACAAAAATAACAGGGTTTGAGTATAATTCCGCCTTACAACTTTTTGTCGGGGCGTAGCGCAGTCTGGTTAGCGCACTTGGTTTGGGACCAAGGGGTCGAAGGTTCGAATCCTTTCGCCCCGACCATTTTGGTTTAAATGACAATTCTTTATGGTGGGTGTAGCTCAGTTGGTTAGAGCATCAGGTTGTGGCTCTGAGGGTCGTGGGTTCGAGCCCCATCTCCCACCCCATAAATTTAATTTTTAATCAATAACTTCTGCGTTCGTAGCTCAATTGGATAGAGCACCAGACTTCGGATCTGGGGGTTAGGGGTTCGACTCCCTTCGGGCGTACCACCTGACTTAAATTTTAACGCGCTCGTAGCTCAGTTGGATAGAGCAACAGCCTTCTAAGCCGTAGGTCGCAGGTTCGAATCCTGCCGGGCGCACCACTAAACCCTATATTTCAAATCTTACTTATGATCAATTCTGATTGCAAACTTTCATAATCATCACAAAATCCAAATCTTTTTTACAATATGATAATCATTCTCATTGTTGTAACAATATGTAACATAAAAAATAGCCTTTATGATTTAATATAATTATTTATTGACAATAAAATAAATTTTTTATATAGTTATTACATAAATCAATTATATTTTATATAGTTAATTTAAAATTAATATAAAAGGACTTAAAAAATGAAAAAAGTTTTACTAATTTCATTATTAATTTTTGGTATCGGAGGCAGCTTAAGCTATGCCCAGCCTGCCTATAACTCAAACCCATCTGGGGCAGCTTTGACTCAGGAATTAAGCCCATCGGATATGGATGCAATTTTTGGTGGTCAGGTCAATGTAAGTCCATTGAGCTTAGATGAAATGAAAAGCACACAGGGCTTTGGCTTTTGGAATGACTTTAAGCGCGGATTTAGCTGGGGCACTGGATTTGCACTGGCACTCTTGCTTCTTTAAGGGATTATGATGAAAAAATTGACCTTTTTAGCCCTTTTTATTTCACTTTTCATCGCAGGGGTAGCTCACGCCACCCCACCCATAGAAGGTGATGTGCTTGAAAGTAATAATTTTACATTTGGCGTCGATGTTTCTGCAATGGCACTTAATAGGGTTGAAGATACTGCAGTACCTTTTGCATACCGCAACTCGATCAATCCCCAATACATTCCCCTACCCTCTTATCAAAAAGACAATCCCAAAACATCTCAGGTATTCTTTAATGCCAACATCAACGCTCGATATGGGATTTTAGACCGCTTGGAAATATCTGCCAATGCAAACGGCTACTACCAACATAACGCTGCAAAAAGTGATGACAATGTCGCTGGTTCTTTTGCTTTCAACTCCGCTAACATCGGTTTGATGGGCAAAATATATCAAAGTGAGACTTATAAATTTATCATCGGGGATAATTCAGACATCATCAGCAATAGCTTGTTTGAGAATACAAATACCCATATGAACTTTTTCAAAGGACATACATTATTTTTTAACATCGTCAAAGAAAAAAAGAAAGATGATAAGTTTGTATCCGCAATAACACAAATCTACTATAGGCTGAATCTAACTCAAAATTACAAAGATATGAGTTTCAGAAACGGCGATGAGGTTGGTGTAAGACTTTTATTGCAAATGAACAATGGGAATCATATGAGTTTTCTCGGGTTAGGCTATTCCCAAAAAGATTCAGATACGCTCAATCATATCAGATTGCATAAAAATGGTTTTGAATCCTATGGTGTAGGTATTGAAGGAGGAGGAAAATACGATTTCAATGAGCATTTTGGTTTTAAATATGGCATAGAAATAATGACTCAAGCTTTCAACTCTAATGTCATTGCTTACAATGGAACTATAGGGATATATTTCAAATAAACAAAGAGATTTTCTCTTTGTTTCTAGATTACAATACTATCTTTAAAAGTCATAAAATTTAATTTTTTATCAATAGAATTTCAATCAATCATCTTTCTTCGTTCTTATGATGATGTCAATCTCATAAAATCAAAAAGGCGAGAGGGCGGAGGAATCGAACCTCCCAACATCCAGACACCTGAACGCTCTATGGGTTTGAAGCCCAAGGCACGCACCAGCTATGCTTGCCCCCCATTAAACAAAACTTAAAACCGCTTTCATTATAATTATATTTATTTTAAAATCCCATAAAAGGACTGCTTTGAGAGAATCATTATCCCAACTCCCAAAAATTGACAAACTCCTCAAAGAACCCCGATTTCAAACTAAAAATATTTTTCTTTTAAAACAAATCGCCCAAGAACAAATCCAAATTTTACGCCAAAAACTGCTTGAAAATCAAATCTTACCCCCTTATGAAGATATTTTAGAAACCATCGCCAAAGCCTATGAAAAACTTTTAACCCCCGATTTAAAACCCTTGATAAACGCTACGGGCGTGATCCTTCAAACAAATCTTGGAAGAAGTATTTTTTCCAAAAAACTGCTTGAAGAAGTTTTTCCACTGATGGGCGAATACAATAATCTTGAATACGACTTACAAAAAGGTCAAAGAGGAGAAAGATATGCGCACATTAAAAAATTTATCTGCACACTTTTTGAATGCGAAGACGCCCTTGTAGTCAATAATAACGCCGCTGCAGTCTTGCTCATCATCAGCACTTTTGCTAAAAACAAAGAAGTGGTTATCTCAAGAGGCGAACTCATTGAGATTGGCGGGAGTTTTCGTATCCCTGAAATCATACTTTGTGCCGGAGGAATTTTAAAAGAAGTCGGGACAACGAACAAAACGCATTTACAAGACTATGAAAATGCACTCAATGAAAATTGCAGCCTCCTTCTTAAAGTCCATCAAAGCAACTTCAAGCAAATCGGCTTCACTCAAGAAGTCCCATTTCAAGACTTAAGCGCGCTGGCAAAAAAGCATAATCTGATTGATTACTACGATGTCGGAAGCGGTTTTATCGCTCCGATTCCTGAAATTTCTGAACCCTCTTTGATTGAGATTGCTTCCAAAAATCCAAGCTTAGTGAGTTTTAGCGGGGATAAGCTTTTAGGAGGTCCTCAAGCAGGGATCATTTTTGGAAAAAAAACCCTGATAGAACAGCTCAAAAAAAATCATCTCTTACGGGCATTGCGTGTTGATAAATTTACTATTTTTGCCCTTATGGCAACTCTAAAGGCCTACTTGGAAAACAAGATCGAAATGATTCCTACTCTCTCAATGTTGCATCAAACCCAAGAGCATTTACATCAAAAGGCGATTGAACTTTCTAAAAAACTCACGATTTTACCAAACCTCAATTGTAAAATCATCGCTTTGACCTCAAAAGCAGGCGGAGGAGCATTGCCTGAAAAAGAATTTTCCTCATATGGGATTTCTTTAAGCCATAAATTCATAAAAACACAAGCCCTCAATGAAAAAATACGCTCCAAAGGTCTGATTGCAAGAATCCAAAGCGACAAAATTCTTTTAGATACGCGTTGCTTAAATCCCTCTCATTTCAAACAAATTCAAAATATTTTCCTTGAGATAGAAAATGAAAAATGACCTTATTATAGGGCTTGGCGGGCATATTGATCACGGCAAAACAAATCTTATTAAAGCCTTAAATGGATTTGATGGAGATGGGCAGCCTGAAGAAAAACAAAGGGGTATCACTCTAGATATCAGTTTTTCAAACCTGTCCCTTCCCCCAAGATCAGACGATGATAAAGGCAGGAATATCGCTTTCATTGATGTTCCCGGTCACGAAAAACTCATCAAAAATATGATTGCTGGGGCATTTGGCATTGATGTTTTTCTCCTTGTCATCAGTGCAAATGAAGGGATTATGCCCCAAACCATCGAACATCTCCAAATCGCAGATATTCTTGGAATAACACTTGGAGTTTGCATCATCACCAAAATTGACTTACTCAAAGATGCAGAGGCACTGACGGACTTAAAAAAAGAGATCCAAACTTTATTTTCCAAACTCAAAAATATCAAGCTTTATAAAATTGCAGAATTCAGCATTCATATCCAAAGCACAAAAGAACAGCTTATCAATCTACTTTATGCAATTCCAAAACCCCAAAAAGAATTCGCTGCATTCTTCAGATATTACATCGATAGAGTTTTTAGTGTCGCAGGAGCAGGGACTATTGCAACTGGAAGTGTCCTAAGCGGAAAAATCTCCAAAAACGACTCCGTTTATATCTGCGATCTTGATACGGAAGCAACCATCAAAAACATCACCAACCATAACGTTTTCATCGATGAAGCAACCTCAGGACATCGGATCGCTTTTAACCTCAAGGGAATAGAGTCTTCTGCACTAAAAAGAGGTTTTTTACTTAGCAAAAAAGGATATATTAGAGGGTTTGATACAATCGATGTTATCATTTATCCATTACTTCAAGCTGACTTCCATAATCTAGAGGTACAATTTTTCATCGGAACCAAAAAATGCAACGCAAAAATTTCCCTATTAAACCCCTCTATAGATAATGCCGATAAACCCTACTTGCTCGCGACCTTAAAAACAGATGAAAAAATTTTCAGCGTTTTTGGCGAAAAATTTATCCTAAGAAATGGAGATAAAACCATAGGCGGGGGAGAAATCTTAAATCCAATCACTGATCCGATGAAAAAAAAGCAAAAATACGCATACTGCAATTTTTTACTTCAAAAAGATTTTAAAAATGCTTTTTTATTTTGCTCTTGCGCACATAAAAAAGGCTTTGCTCTAATCAGCTCCCCGCAACGATTTAACCTTTCTCACGAAGAATGCTTAAAAATCGCCTCTTTAATCCCTGAAGTTTTTCTTGATTCCAAAAACCTTGTGATCTATCACCCCCAAACATTTGAAATGATTAAAAACGATATCTTAGAAACTTTTGGAAAAAACAAAAATGCGATCCTATCAGCTGCAAGTATCCGACAAAAAATCAAATGGGCATCTTTGGATTTCATTCAAAAAGCCCTATGGGAATTAGAGAAAGAAAGATTTATCTACCAACAAGATGGGCTTTATCTATCTAAACAAAATAACATCAAAAACATTGCCGAATTTCTTCAAGAAACACTTTTTACAACCATTCTTTCTCAAAAATTCTCCCCGATTGCCCCTTACAATATTTATGATGATCTTGATATCGATACAAAAAGCGGGGACAATGCCCTAAAAAAACTATGTGCAAGCAAAAAAATCATCCGGCTCCAACATAATCTTTTTATCGCCCAAAGTGCCTTAAAAGAACTACACACTCTAATGCGTACGCTCATAGAACAGCACGGCTATATCGATGTCACACTTTTAAAAGCTAAGCTCCCTTTAAGTAGAAAATACCTGATTGCCTATCTTGAGAACCTCGATCAATTTGAAGATATTCAAAACATTCAAGGCAAGCGAACCTTTAAATATAAAGGAAAAAAATGAGACTGGATTTTTTGCAAAACTACCCCACAAACTCACAAGCCAATCAAATCCTTATTTCTTTGACCCAACCCAATCTTTCTCCCATAGACCCCGAAGAAAATGCACGCTTAATGCAAGACTCCAAAACGCTTGCAACGATTTTTGGGGGTGAATACAGCATACCGTTTGGCTTTCTTTGTGCCCATTGGACAGAATTATTTTTAAGACTTGCCAAGTTTTATAAAATCGCGTGTGCCATTAGCAACCATCAGCAGAGTTATGAAGCGCTCAAACTCCTGAATTTTCCTATTCATAAGCTCATTCCAAATAAAAAAAGTGGCTTGATTGAAGTTGAAAACGTTTTAGAAGCCATCCAAAAAAAATATGAATGTTTTATCATTCCTCTTGCCAATGAAGATATCTTGACACGCAATCCCATCGAAGAAATCAAACTTGTATTAAAAAAGCACTTAAAAAAATTTGTTCTGATTGTTGATATCAGCTATGCTTCAAGTCTAAATCTCCCCATACCTGATATCTTGGATGCACACACTCTATTTTTGCTCAATGGCGAATCTTTGGGCGTTTTGCGTTCTCACGGAGTCATCATTGCCAAAAATTTCTTTGACACGCAAATATTCCCAAAAACCTTGCCAACCCCAAAACTCTTCGCCTCATTGATTAAAGGTCTTAAAGATTTGCAAGAAACTTCCCAAGAAGATAGCAAAAACGCATTTTATCAAGACTTAAAAGAAAAACTTAAAGATAATTTAAATTTATTTGCTCCCCTTGAAAACACGCTTCCAAACTCACTCCCCCTAAGGTTTGCCTCCATAAAAGCAAGAAATCTCTTGCAAGCACTCCTGATCCAAAAAATCTATGCTATCAACGGAACGCAATGCCTTTATGGTTTTTTCTCTCCCTCCTTTGTCCTCCAAGAGATGGGCTATACAGAACTTGAGGCAAGAGAATTGCTAAGTGTGAGCTATAAGAAAAATCCAAAAGCACTTTGTGAGACCTTAGCCCAAACATACCATCAAATCCGAACACTAGAAATCTAAATAATCCCGTTTTTATAGAGCTTATAAAATTCCTTTGCGCTTCTCCCACTCCTATTTCCTTTGATACCTGCATAATTCATCGCTTGATTTTTGATGGATAAAAACTCTTCTTCAGTAGCGCATAAGCTTCTCACAATCGCCAAATATTCCTCTGCTCCAAGCGCATAAACCCCCATAGACAGCCCGAAACGATCACTTAAAGAGATCAACTCATCAAATACATCATTTTGATGGATCTCTAAAACTTCTTCACTCTCAGCAACCAAATGGCGCCGATTGGAAGTCGCATATACCAACACGTTTTCAGGTTTCTTCTCAAGCGAACCCTCCAAAACGCTTTTAAGGGCTTTGTAACTTTTATCACCGACTTCAAAAGACAAATCATCACAATAAATCACAAATCGGAATGATCGCTCTCTTAAATCATCTATCAAAAAAGGCAGGATATGAATGTCGTTTTTTTCTATCTCAACCAAACGCAAAGGTGTATCAACCTCATAGAGGTATTTTGCAAACACTCCTTTCATCATTGAGCTTTTGCCACAGCCCCTCGCTCCCCATAAAAGGACATTAGAAGCACTTTTTCCCTCACAAAATGCTAAAGTGTTTTTTTCAAGTTTTTTAATCTCTGCCTCTAATCCCAAAAGCCCTCTCAAATCAACCCTGTCAAATTCTTTGATCAGATGAAAATACCCACCTAAAAAGTTTCGGAATACGCAAGCTTTACTCTTTTCCCAATCGCATTTTAAATCCATACTTTTACCCCACTTAAAAACACCATTTAAAATCTAAAAAACTCATCTTTGCAAATACTCTTCATAACTGCCTCTAAAATCAATCACTTTTGCCCCCTCTTGGCTTGGAACAAGCTCAATGATCCGATTGGCATACGCATCAATCAGCTCCCGATCGTGACTCACACAAATCACACAACCCTCAAACTTATAAAGTGCTTCCCCCAAAGCAATGATAGATTCCAAATCCAAATGATTCGTTGGCTCATCAAGCACCAAAAAATTACCTCCCTCAAGCATTAGTTTTGAAAGCACCATCCGATGCTTTTCCCCACCACTTAAGGCATCGATACTTTTTTCTTGCTCTTCCCCGCTAAAAAGCATTCGCCCTAAACTCGTCCTAATTTCAGAAGATTCTATTTTTTTGTCAAAACTGCGAAGCCATTCATAAAGACTCTCTTTGCCTTTGATTTCTTCGCTCACATTTTGAGGAAAATATCCTCTTTGCACTGTTGCTCCCCATTTTACACTACCTATATCAGCAGGAAGCTCTTCTACAAGGATTTTACATAGTGTGCTTTTGCCCACTCCATTAGGTCCTATGATGGCAATCTTATCGCTTGGCATTACCTTAATACTCACATTTTTAAGCACAGGATGATCTCCGTAGCTTTTAGAAACATTCTCACATTCAAGTGCCTCATTCCCAATCAAGCGTTTTGGTTTGAATACAATGCTTGGATCGCGTCTAGCTGAAACTGCCAAGCTTTCGATATTGAGTTTTTCAAGCTGTTTTTGCCTAGAAGTGGCTTGTTTGGCTTTACTTGCGTTAGCTGAAAAACGTGCGATAAAAGTCTCAAGCTCTTCTTTTTCCTTAAGCTTTTTATTTCTTTGGGCTTCTTGTTGTTTTGCAATGAGTGTAGAAGCAATATACCAATCATCATAATTCCCGCTAAACTCTCGCACGGTATGAAAATCCATATCCAAAATATGCGTACAAACTGCATTTAAAAAGTGCCTGTCGTGGCTGATGACTACCATTGTCCCTTCGTGATGCTTCAGATTTTCTTCCAGCCACGCAATAGAATGCAAATCAAGGTTATTAGTCGGCTCATCTAAGAGTAAAATATCAGGCTTTGGAAAAAGCACTTGCGCCAATAAGATTTTGAACTTATCCCCGCCTGTGAGTGTCCTCATAGGTTCTTCGTGCATCGATCTTTCAAATCCTAAATCCTCCAATATTTTTTCAATCACAACTTCTGCTTCATACATCGGATCTTCTTCAGCACAAATCATTTCAAGCTCTCCTAAACGCTCATTGATTTTTTCATCACTCAAATCGCCTTGTTCATAAAGCTTCTCTTTTTCCTTAATTGCCTCATAAAGCCTCTTATTCCCAATCAAAACAGCATCTTTAAGGCTAAGATACTCAAAAGCATATTGATCCTGCCCCAAAACACCCAAACGCAATCCTGATTCAATCACCACTTCCCCACTGCTTGCCTCATTTGCCCCACTTAGGATTTTTAAAAATGTACTTTTTCCTGCACCATTAGCCCCTATAAGCCCGTATCGCTTATTTTTGTCCAATTTAATATTAACATTTTCAAAAAGTTTTTTGGTAGCATAACGCATTGTAAGATTGATTGTCTGCAACATCAAAGGATCCTTCGTTTAAAATTTTGAAATATTTTGATCAAATTTTACCAAAACCAACAAGAATATAAATCTAAATTTTAAGACAAAAGTTATACAATGCGAGCCGTTTGAGTTAAAATCAAAAGCGTTAAATGCCAAAGGAATTTCAATGATAAAGTTATTTTTTCTAAGTCTCATCGCACTGGGGGCAATCCTAAACGCCCAAACCTTAAATGTCTATGGTCCAGGAGGTCCTGCCCCTGCCATCAAAGAATTGGCAAAAACTTATGAAGCCAAAACGGGAAATCAAATCAACATCATCGCAGGACCAACTCCGATTTGGAAAGAAGAAGCACTCAAAAACGCTGATATTTTCTTTAGCGGTTCTTCATTGATGATGGATGAATTTGCCAATATTTTTTCATCAAAAATCAATCTCAAAAACACGCAAGTCCTCAACATTAGAGAATCAGGAATTCTTGTGCGTCCAAACAATCCCAAAAAAATCCACTCTTTTGATGATCTTTTAAAACAAGGGGTGGGTGTTTTGGTCGTAGATGGTTCAGGACAACCCGGATTATGGGAAGATATGGCACTTAAAAACGGGAATATAAGCAATCTAGAAAAACTCCGAAAAAATATCCTCGTATTTGCAAAAAATAGTGCCGAAGCACTGAAATCTTGGAATCAAGACAAAAACATCGATGCAATGATCATTTGGAAACATTGGCAAAATGATGGGGCAAAATTCATTCCCGCAGGAAAAAACTATGTGATTTATCGTGCCGCAGAAATCGTCATTGCAAACGATGCTCAAAATAAAAAACTCGCTCAAGAATTTATCGACTTTATCCGCTCCAATCAAGCCCAAAAAATCTGGGTACAAAAAGGCTGGATCGCCCGATAATTCGTAATTTATAAAAGCAGCCCTTCACGATTGCTGCAAAACAACCTATCTTCTTCTAGAAGATAACCCAACCATACAAAGGAGAGATGATGGACTCGCTTCCAAACAGCACTTTCTATCGAAAAAAACGTTATTTTGTTTATTTTATCATCACCATAATCGCCATAGTCCTGCCCTTTATCAAAATCAATGGGAACCATATTTTTTTGCTGTCTTTTGACCGAATGGAACTCCATTTGGTTGGAATTGTTTTTAACGTCCAAGAGTTGTATTTAATGCCTTTTTTGCTCATCATTTTATTTGTGGGTATATTTTTTATGACAACGCTAGGAGGACGAATCTGGTGCGGTTGGAGCTGCCCACAAACAATATTTCGCGTGATTTATCGCGACCTTATAGAGACTAAAATCTTAAAACTACGCAAAAAAATCTCCAACAAACAAGAAAAACCCAAGCTCAATCTATTTTCCAATGACATTAAAAAAATCGTCGGGATTTTGATTTTTGCCCTGATTGCCTTGATGGCTGCAGCGGTATTTTTATTTTATTTCGTCCCGCCTGAAGATTTTTTTACCTATCTTGCCTCGCCAAAAGACCATAAGGTATTATTGGCATTTTGGCTTTGTATTGCGATTTTTTTGATCTTTGATATCACTTTTATAGCAGAGAATTTTTGCATTTATATGTGCCCTTATGCCAGAGTGCAATCCGTGCTTTATGATGATGATACCATCACTGCCATTTATGATGAAAAGCGTGGCGGTTCCATCTATACCCAAGAAGGAGAAAAAATCCATTTGCCCCCGCAAAAACGTGACGCAAATGCCGAATGTATCAACTGCGAAAAATGTGTTCGTGTCTGCCCCACTCATATTGATATCCGCAAAGGAATGCAACTTGAGTGTATCAATTGCCTTGAATGCGCCGATGCCTGTACAGCCGTGATGGGCAAACTCGGAAAACCCTCATTAATCGGTTGGATCTCTCCAAATGCCCTAAAGACAAAAACTAAAGTCAAGTATTTCAGATTCAAAACCATCGGCTATATGGTCGTGCTTGGTTTTGTTTTTGCCATTCTTTTAATCGTAGGGGGCAAAAAAGAGCATATGCTTTTAAACATCACGCGTACCACTGAGCTTTATGAAATCAGAAATCCAAGTACGATCGATAATGATTATGTCTTTTTATTCCAAAATACCGATAAGAATGATCACCGATACGCTTTCAAAATCAAAAATCGCGACGATATTGAAATCATTCGCCCTACAAGCGATATCCCTCTAAAAGCAGGGAGCAAAATCAAAGAAGTCGTAATTTTGAGAGCAAAAAAACCTTTAGGGGACAATACCAATAAAGATATCACAATCCCTATCACCATTGAGGCTTTTGCCACCGATGAACCTGACAAAATCCGCATAGAACGAAAAACGGTTTTTGTCTATCCTCGTGCAGATATCTTACAACAACACTGATGTCTGATATCTTAATGTCTTGATTGAAAATACCCTTAAAACAAGGGTTTGACACATTTGATAAGCAAGACTACTTGCTTTCATTTGAAATATTCATCATTATGAGTTATAATAAATAAAAATATATGTTGTATAAATAATAAGGATATTTTCAGGGGCAAAAAGAAATGGTATATGATGAAATATTTTGCTTTAAGGCTTTATTTCAAACATTGTTTTACTATAATAGGATCAAACAATGATAAAAATTCCTAAACTAGTCTTTTGCTTTTCTTGTGCATTTTTGTTCAACGATCTGGTTTATGCAGAGACTAACGCAACAAATGATTTTTACTATCTTTATGGAAAAACTTATAATGATAACGGATACATCAGTGGTTTGAGCACAGGCTCTAGTAAGACTTATACTCCCACTTATAATTTTGGAAACCATTATCTAGCTATCCGAAATAAAAATTATATCGGTCCGGGTTATCTAGGTCATCAATCTGTAACCATCATTGCTAAAAATATAAATTTTGAGGCAAATTCTTTGCTCAAAATGGGCAATGGATCCCTAGTAGGATCGAGTTCAGATCTAACAATAAACGGCGATGTTTCAATGGCAAGCGGGAGTATGTTGGAGGGTCAAAGAGGAAGTATAACAATTAATGGCAGTATCTCAGGAAGCGGAAAAATTCAAACCGATTCTGGATATGCTCTTAACATTAAAGGAGCTACCGATATTGCTTTGGATACGCTGAACACAACAGGTACTGCAACCCTAAATGCTTCAAACAATATCACAATAAATAATTTTACATTATCTGGAAATACCAATACATTAAGTGCTAAAAATCTAACCATTGCCAACACACTTAATCTTTATGAAAATGCCACATTAAATGCCTTGGGCGTAAGTGGAAATATCACCATAGGAACCTTGACCAATGCAACATCAATAGCAGCTTCCTTTCGAACCGGCACTTTAGATACCCACGCAAACGTTACCATCACTGATATCAATCTAAACAACTTTACCAGTGGGCGTTCGCTTGCTGTGAATACACACGGCTATGGCGATATTACATTAAACGGAGCTCTTAAATTAAACGGCTCTGCAGGGGGAATCGGACTTGCAGGCTCCACAGGAGTTTTTAATCTCAATGGTAAAAATATCACATTCAATCAAGATGTGACCTTAGGCTATTATACCAGTCTCAAAGTCTCAGGTACAGGAACTTTTAATGCACAAAAAATCAATGTGGGCAACGGTTCGACAACAGGCAATACAACATTAGATTTTTCAGGAATTCAAGGTGCTACAACCATAAAAGCATTGGAACTAAGCACTGCAAGCGTCTATGGATCTAACTTTACCATCGGCTCACTAACAGCACATAAAGGCGCTTCAAGATCAATTTTTTACAACAATATTGGCACAAGCACTATTGACACACTTTATTTAGCAGACAATGGAACAAGTACCGTTGATAACTCTATATTGGAATTTAAAGGTGGTGGCACTTCATTGGATGTCAAAACCCTCAAAACAGATAAGTGGGCAATATTGGATGCTTCTGTCATCTCTAAACTTACCATAGGCACTCTAGAGTCTAACTATTCGACCATCAAGGCCAAAGATTTAACCCTAAATAACGGCACTTTCAGTAGTGGGGCTACCTATCTTTATGCTGACACCACCACTTCCAATGGCACAATTTCACTTGATAACAGCGCGGAATTATGGCTTAAAAGCGGTCAGTCATTTACTGCCGATACGCTCAATATGAAAAATAGCTCCAAGCTTTATGCCGCAAGTGACAATGGCGGAATGAAGGGAACGACCACAATCAACCATATCATTTTTGACAATTCCCAAATCTATGCCAACAACCTCACTACCCAAGATATTCAAGTAAAAAATAACGGAAGCGTGACTTTGAGCAAAGGAAGCGCTTACACCAATCAAGGCGATTTAAACATTACAGATGGGAGCTATTTAGAGATCCACAATGGTGACTTTATCAATAACGGAGAGCTAAATATTACGCTTGGAGCCGATCCGAAAAAAAATGCCAAAAATCTCATCAATGTATTGGATGGGTCTTTTACCTTTGATATGACCAAATACTCTACAGGCAAAACAGATACCTATAAAGACGCTTCAGGCATACCTGAGTATTTTTCCAAAGACACTGATGCAAGCGATCCAAAAAATCCCTACTACGCTACTTTTGAGCTAAAAGATGCAGACGGAAAAGTAGTAAGTCGCCTCAATCAAAGCCAAATCAGCGAGGACAAAATCGTATCAGATAATCAAGGACACTACTATATCCCTCAAACAGATGCAAGCGGAAAAACAACAAATTATTATCTGCAATATATAGACGCTAACGGAAATGCAATTGGCACTGATGCTACAGGTTATTTCAACAAAAATACAGCACAAAGTGCTGGTTATAAGACCCTCACAGGCGATATCAAAGTCCCTAAGGCTGCAATCAACGTTACTCTAGACCCTAGCGGTCTGAGTGCAGGCACAACTTACAATCTCCTTACAACCAAAAGTGGCATCCAGTTTAAAGATGGCTCAATCATCTACAATTCTTCTACTTCACAATATGCAGGCTACAAAAAAGAGTTGAACCAAAGGGTTAATTTCACCACATCAGATGGTTCAACACTTGCAATCACATATTGGATGAGTGATGATAATAAAACCATTGGTTTTCAATACGATACAGGCAAACATTATATCGATGCCCAACCTTTCATCAAGCCTGGTACTTGGGTGCTTGGAATTGGATCAGGGGCTGCTGCATTTGGCTCTATGGGTGGCATACCTGGAGCGAGTGGTTTGGCAAAAAGCTATACACTCAAGCTCCAAGCCCAACAATGGCACAACAACGTAACAGGTCAAGATGAAAGCACTGTTTATTTCCTCCAAAACCTCAACTACAACAACTACGGCAACACAAGTGCTGTTTTCACTATAGATGCCATAGGGAGTGATTTCGCGCTAGGCAAGAACCAAGATATAGGAGGCATAGGCGGTGTGATCAACATTGGTCCTTATAATGCCAAATCTAATATGGTTCTCAAAGCTGATAATATTTATTTGGGAGGCACGATTAATCTAGGTGATGGAGCACTTATCAGTGGGCATTTGGATTTGGAAGCCAAAAATTCAAGCGGTAGTCTTGGTAAAATCTTAGGTGATGATCCCAATGCCATCATTAATGTCAAAAATCACTCTAGTCTAAAAGCTGTAGGGAGCAGTTTTGATTATAAAGGAACGATCAACCTAAATGGGAATAAAACCATTACGGATGAAGTTGGTTTGGATCTAAGTGGAATCACAGGAAAAATCACTATAGGCACTCTAAATGCAACGGCTGCAAGACCCAATAGCGTGGATAAAAACGCTGGGATCAAAATGAAAGATTTCACGATTACAAATCTCAATGTCTATAATGGAAATGGTGGAAGCATTAATAATTTTTATTCTGAATTCACCACAAATATCGGAGATTCTAGTATTGGCACACTGACTTTAGTAAAAGGAACAACTGGTGTAGATCAGGCTGGATTAAAATTCAGCGGTGGGGGGAACAGTCTTACTATAGACACTGCTAATATTAACGAATCGAGCTTTTTAGATGCAAGCAAAATCACCAATGTTTATATCAATAAAGCCCTCAATATCCCTGATTCACCAGAAATTACTTTTGATCGTGGGGTTCACGGCGTGATATTTGATAATCTCACGCTCAATGATGGCGCGATAATGAACTATGGCGGACCAACCAACCTTACAATCAACGGGGATTTTACCAATAAATACGGACTAATGAATGTGACACCCAAGGGAAGCACTATCCAAACCATCAACGTCAAAGGCAATGCCTCTTTTTATTTCAATGACAATGGAACTGATAGTAGCGGTATCGCCACCCCACTCATCAAAATCAGCGATGTCAAAGGTCTCAAACTCAATCAAAAATACACACTCTTAAAAACAGGTGGAACTATCACTTATATCTACACTAATTCAGAGGGCAAAATATTCAAATCCACTGATTCCAAAGATAATGCCAACAATCTATACAATGAAATGGCAGATAGAATTGCCCTACTCAACAGCGATGGATCTCAAAGCAAAGATGCAGAAAAAACCGTGAATGACAAAGAAATCTCTTTCATTATTAAAGAAGAAGACAAAACAAACCCTTATGATCCTAATGACATTCGATATTGGTTTTACAAAAAAGGCGGAAAAGTTTGGATCAATGATATTGGCAACACAGGGGCAAGCGTTATGGACTGGCTCCAAGTCTTAATGATTGATAAGCACAATGGCTTATGGGCAAAAGACAGAGTATTTTCAAACGATTTAAATTATTTCGTTCGTGTCTCTTCCCAACTCCAAAGCACAATGGGACAACTCTCATCAGTCAATCGTAAAAATAATTCCACAGCTGCTACAAGGCTTGCTACAGACGTCAATAAAATGAGTCGATTAGTAAAACTCTCAAGCACAAAAGCAAATATGCCCACATTTGCCGATATGTTAAGGGATTTGGAGAAAAAGCATTTTGCCGATGCTAGAAGTGGCAATATAAATGCGATCTATAAATACGCCAACAGAAACCTCTATAAAAACAACGTTTGGGCTACTGCTATTGGAACTGCTAGTTTCGTAGATGGAGGGAACAGCACTTTATATGGAATCAATGCTGGTTATGACAGATTTATCAATAATGTAATCATCGGGGGATATATCGCCTACGCTCAAGGAAAATACAATGGCGATATCATACGAAATAACTCTTATAACGCAAATGCAGGGCTTTATTCTAGAGCCTATATAGGAAATAGCGAATTTGATATCTCTGCAAGTGAAACTTTTGGCTTCAACAAAGAAGAAATCTATTCACAAGATATGATTCTAAGCCAACTCAATCAAAGCTATCATTACAATACCTACACCACCAATATTAACGTTAATTATGGGTATGTCTTTGGCATCAGTGAAAAATCAGTTGTTATCAAGCCTCAAATAGGCTTAAGCTATTATTACATCGCTGCTACCAAAATTTTGGGTAATATGGTCAATCCTGTAGATAATGATTTGCGAGTTGATGCCGATCCTGATCAAAAACAAGATGTTGCCCTCAATCTTGCTATCGAAACCCGTCAATACTTTAAAAACTCCTCTTATTGGTATTTTATAGCTGGTATCAGCCGCGACTTGTTTCTTAAATCCAAAGGCGATCAAGAAGTCAGATTTGTGGGCAATAATACCCTTAGCTACAAAAAAGGAGACCAACTCAATACCTATGCCTCTCTAACTGCGGGTGGTGAAATGGAACTTTTTAGAAGAATCTATGTAAATTTAGGTCTAGGGGCAAAGGCAGGGATGGCTTATAAAGACATCAATATCAGTGGTAATGTGGGAATGAGATACGTATTCTAAGCTTCCCCACCATTTACCTTGCTTTAGATATTAAATTTCTTGCGCTTTAAATTTTATATATAATATATTTATTCATTTAAAATATTCATAAACTTTAAAAAGGCAAAAGAATGAAGATAAATCTAGGTTTTACAGATCACAAAAGACCTCTTGGCAAGCAAGATATTAAAACCCTCTCCCTTTCCTCTCTTGGAGGGACATTGGAATTTTATGATTTTATTATTTTTGTGTTTTTTGCTCCTGTAATTTCGCATTTATTTTTTCCTGCTTCACTCAATCCCTTTTGGAGCTCTTTGAATACTTATGGGACATTTGCTGCAGGCTATTTTGCTCGCCCTTTAGGGGGTATTATTATGGCACATTTCGGGGATAAAAACGGGCGAAAAAATATGTTTATGCTTTCGATTTTGCTGATGGTAATCCCAACTTTTTTAGTCGGAATACTACCTGTTTATGAAAGTATCGGGTATTTTGCACCATTGATTCTTTTGCTTGTGCGAATTCTGCAAGGAATTGCAATTGGAGGCGAACTACCTGGCGCGTGGGTATTTATCTCTGAACACGTCCCAAAAAAACATCTAGGATTTGCTATGGGTGTGCTTACTGGCTGTGTCGTGGGAGGAATTCTATTGGGATCTGTGGTCGCATTTTTCATCAATATTTTTTTCACTTCCGTTCAAATTGAGGATTTTGCTTGGAGATTGCCCTTTATTTTAGGAGGAGTGTTTGGGATTATTTCTATTTTTCTACGCAGGTATTTGGAAGAAACGCCTATTTTTCAAGAAATGAAAGCAAGTAATTCTTTGGTCAAACTCCCGATCAAAAAAGTATTTGAAAGCGCTAAAACAGGTGTTATTATTTCCGCTTTAATGACTTGGGTGCTCACAGGATGTATTGTCGTGCTGATTCTTTTAATGCCTAATTTTATGAAAGGAGTTTTACAAGCTTCAAACACTCAAATCATTTTAATCCAAATGCTTGCTATTTTTGCAGTAGCCATTGGTTGTGTCATTGCAGGCGTTTTGGCTGATAAGTTTGGTGTTCTTAAGATTTGTTGTATTTTTGGGCTTGGATTTTGTGCTTCTTCTTTGATATATTTTTATGAGCTCTACCATCAAAGCCAAATTCAAAGTGTTTTTTTCTGGTATATAATCTCAGGAATTTTTGCAGGCGTAATGAACTTCACTCCTTTGATTATGGTGCGTATTTTTCCCTCCAATATCAGATTCAGCGGACTATCATTTTCCTATAATCTTGCTTATGCGATTTTTGGGGGATTTGCCCCAATTCTTGTAGTCAGCCTAAATGCCTATAATCCGATATGGATAGGATATTATCTAGGATTTTTGGGAATAGTGGCAGTTTTTGTCAGCCTTTATTTAAGATTAAAAAATCTTGGATAAAACGTAGTATTAATTTCTATGATAAAATATAATATCTGATAAATAAGAGGCAAGATGAAAATGACAATTTTTGGCGGCGGGGCTTGGGGAAGAGCTCTTGCATTTGCCTTTGGACAAAAAAACGAGGTTCGAATCATCTCAAGACGCGATATTACCTCTATGCTTAAACCCTTGAATGAAACCCTAAGCCAAAACTCCCGTCCAGCCATCTTGCAATCCTCTCTTGAAGAAGGTTTGAAATCTGAACTTTTTGTTATTGCCATCAGTGTTCAGGCATTAAGAGAATGGTTTGCTTGTGCGCATTTAGATCAAAAAGCAAAAACACTCATCGCAAGCAAAGGGATTGAAGAGGGTACGGGAGCCTTTGTAAGTCAAATCGCGCAAGACTTTATTTCTGAAGAAAATCTCTGCTTTTTGACAGGTCCAAGTTTTGCCAAAGAAGTTGCTTTAGGTCTTCCCTGTGCTTTAGCGATCCATTCAAGCAACCCCCTCCTTGCTCAAGAGTTTGCAAATAAAATGCCTACTTTTATCAAACCCTATGTAAAGAACGATATGATCGGAGGGGAAATCGCAGGCGCTTATAAAAACGTCATTGCGATAGCAGGAGGGATCTGTGATGGACTGGAACTAGGACAAAACGCCAAAGCTTCCCTTTTATCGCGCGGGCTTGTTGAGATGTGTCGGTTCGGGGAATATTTTGGGGCAAAAATGCAAACTTTTTTAGGACTCGCAGGCGCAGGCGATTTATTTTTGACAGCCAATTCTATCCTTTCTAGAAACTATCGTGTCGGATTGGGATTAGCAAAAAACAGACCTTTGGAAGATATTTTAAACGATCTAGGCGAGGTCGCTGAAGGCATCAAGACTTCTAAGGCAATCACTCAAATCGCCCAAAGAGAAGGCATTTATACCCCTATTGCCACAGAAGTTCAAGAAATTATTCAGGGCAAAAGCCCATTAGAGAGTATGGGAACTTTGATGAAAAGATAACCTTAATAAAATCAAAATTTTAACAAAGGAATTTTATGAGCTCAAATGAAAACAGCTTTTCAGATATCTTACTGAAACTGCAAAATTTTTGGAAAAATCAAGGTTGTCTGATTGTTCAGCCTTATGATATTCCCGCAGGAGCAGGAACATTTCACCCTGCCACTTTGCTTAAGAGTCTTGAAAGCAAGCCTTGGAGTGTCGCCTATGTAGCTCCTTCGCGCCGCCCTACAGATGGAAGATATGGAGAGAATCCTAATCGCTTAGGGAGCTACTATCAATTCCAAGTCCTCATCAAACCAAGTCCAGATAACATTCAAGAACTTTATCTAAAAAGCCTTGAAGCCTTAGGGCTTAATATCAAAGAACACGATGTCCGTTTTATCGAAGACAACTGGGAATCTCCGACTTTAGGGGCTTGGGGGCTTGGATGGGAGGTTTGGCTTGATGGAATGGAAATCACACAATTCACCTACTTTCAACAAGTTGGGGGCATAGCCTGCGATCCTGTCCCCGTAGAGATTACCTATGGCGTCGAACGCCTAGCAATGTATATTCAAGGCGTAGAATCCATCTTTGATATACAATGGGCAAAAAACCCAAATGGAGAAAGTGTCAAATATGCAGATGTGCATTTAGAAGCTGAATATGAATTCAGTAAATACCATTTTGAAATCGCAGATACAAAAATGATTTTTGAAATGTTTGAAAAAGCCCAAAATGAAGCCAAAAGATGCTTGCAAGCTTCACTTCCTTTGCCTGCATACGATTATACGATGCTTAGTTCGCATTTCTTCAATATTTTAGATGCAAGAAAGGCGATCTCTGTAGCCCAAAGACAAAGCCATATTCTCCAAATCCGAGAAATCGCCAAAGGTTGTGCCGCGCTTTATAAAGAACAAGAGGAAGAAAGAGAAGAAAGAATCAAAGCGCATTTAGTATGAAAAAAGTTTGTGAAATTTATGATGTCTTAAATTCTATTTCTCCTTTTGAATTGCAAGAAAAATGGGATAACAGCGGGTTGAATCTAGGAAATGAAGATGAAGATGCCAAAGAAATTTATTTGTGTTTGGAGGTCACACCTGAAATTGCCCAAAGTGTTTCACCCCAGAGCCTTATCATTGCGCATCATCCCTTATTTTTTAAACCTTTAAAATCTTTTTCTTACAATTCCTATCCTGCAAACATCGCTAAAATTCTGATAGAAAAAAATTGCTCCTTAATCTGTATGCACACAAACTTCGATACCACCCACCTCAACCCTTATTTTGCACAAAATATTCTAGGATTTGAAGGTCTCAAAACAGACGGCATTGCTTTAAGTGGTGCCATACAACCCATAAAATTTTCACTTTTAGCTGAAAAAATCAAGCAAAAGCTAAATTTGCCCTCAATCAAATGCGCTCAAAGTTCTGATATAATTGACTTTGTCTCTATCGTGTGTGGTGCAGGCTCTTCCCATCTGTATCAAAACAGCTTAAAACAAAATTCGTGTCTGATAACTGGGGACATTAAATACCACGATGCAATGATTGCAAAGTCACTCAAAATCAGTCTGATTGATGCAGAGCACTATCAAAGTGAAAAAAATTTTCCTCAAATCTTGCAAACCATTTTGAAAACTAAGGGTTATCAAGCTATAATTAAAGATTGTAAAAATCCATTTACACATCTATAAGGATAAGAATATGAACAAAAACCTCCAGCAGCTCATTCAAATATCAAACCTTGATAAAGAGATTGACAACCTAGAGCCTAAAATCGCACAAAAAAGAAGCGATCTTGACAAAACCATTCGTTCCAAAGAAATTAAAAATTTGGAATTTCTAAATCTAGAAGAAGATAAAAAGGACATTAAACTTCAAATCTCAAGAAATGAACAAGTTTTGCAAGATGTGAGTGCCAAACTCGAAAATATTTATAAAAAAATCTCGGAAGTGAGATCAGAAAGAGAACTCAAAGCACTTAATATTGAAGAAGAGATTGCCAAAGAACAATCTGCTCAAGCCAATCAAGAAATCCAAAGGCTTGAAACTGAATTCGAACACAAAACCGAATTGCAAAAATCTGTCGAATCCACAATCACTGAACTTGAAAAAACAATCACTGAACTTGAAGAAAAAGTAAGCAAGGACATCGAAGAGATCAAAGATCAACAAGAAAAAATATTTGCTCAAAAACAAAAACTCATCGTTACTATGGATCAAAAACTCATCAGTTTTTATGAAAAAGTCAGAAAATGGGCTAAAAATGCCAGCGTTGTTCCTGTCAGAAAACAAGCTTGCGGGGGTTGCTTCATCAGAATCAACGATAGAGTGTATGCAGAAATCATTCAAAGCAACGACATCATTACCTGCCCACATTGTGGGAGAATTCTTTATATTGAGGAAACGGTATAAAGTGTTTTTATGTTTGAGGTGGCTTATTATTTAATATTTTTGATCGTTTATGTCATTTCAATCCCATTATTGATTTTGACATCGTTCAAATCAAAGCATAAACGATCAATCCCTGCAAGATTTTTTCTAAAAAATTTTTCTCTTCGCTCTTTGCCACATTTTTGGTTTCACGCCTGTTCATACGGAGAAATCAAATCATTAGAACCTATCATCAAAGCAATGCCCCAAAAACCGATATTACTCACCGTCATCACACAAACAGGTTTTGATCTTGCAAGCCTGACCTACAAAGACTATCCCCATATTGAAATTAAATTTCTACCTTTTGAGATATTTATCCCTTTTTGGAAAAATGCCTTAAAATCTCTGAAAACCCTCGTGGTTACAGAAGCTGAACTTTGGTATTTGCTCTTTAAAAGTGCAAAAAATGCTGGGGCAAAAACAATGCTCATCAATTCTAGAATCTCCACGCGTTCTTTTCCCAAATATAAAAAATTTGCCCGATTTTATAAAAAAGTCTTTGGACAAATTGATGAAGTTTTAGCCCAAGAAGCTACAGATGGCGCAAGATTAAAAATTCTTGGAGCACAGCATATTGAAATATTTGGAAACCTAAAACTCTTGTGCCTTCCTCTCAAAAGCATCGATTATCCCAAAAGTCCCGATCTGACAATTGTAGGTGCAAGCACGCATTATGGAGAAGAAGAGCTTATTTTAAAAGCATTTTTAAACCTTAAAAGCACTTTTCCCAAATGCAGACTTATCCTCGCCCCTAGACATCCTGAACGCTTTGAACAAGTCGAAAGACTCATCAAAAAAATGATCTCTGCAACCCCTCATACATACAAAGTTTTTTCCCGATCGGGCTTTTCTCAAGACTGCGATATTTTTCTCATTGACACCTTAGGCGAACTGAATAATTTCTATGCAATCGCAGACATTGTTATTTTGGGCGGATCTTTTGCTAAAATAGGCGGGCATAACCCTCTTGAACCTGCATTTTTTCATACCAAACTCATTAGCGGGCCTTATATTTTCAATCAAAATGCCCTTTTTGATGCAATTGAAGGTTATAAAATCGTGAATGAAAATGAACTCCAAGAGACTCTCAAGGATTTTAAATCCCTTCCAAATACCACGATGAAAAATAAAGAAGACAAGCTTCAAATCCTTGTCTCAAAAATAGTAAATTCTAAGGACTTCAATGGATAAAGCTTATAAACTCCTAAGCATTCAAGAAAAAATTTCAAACAAAAAAGCCAAATCACTCATCGATCAAGGACTTGTAGTCTGCAATGGTAAAAAGCTCACCATTGCACGCGCTGATCTTCCCAAAAATTCTGTTTTCGAAATCTCTACCCTCCAAGAACCTAAAATCATTTTTGAAGATGAAAATATCCTTGCGATTGATAAACCTGCTTTTATAGAAAGCTACCAACTCACCCAAATATTTCAAGACTGGGTTTTATTGCACCGACTTGATAAGGAAACTAGCGGAATTATCTTGCTTGTAAAAGAAAACAGCTCTTTTCATTTGGAAGCAAAAACAGCTTTCAAAAAACAAAATGTTTATAAAGAATACCTTGCATTAGTAGATGGAATGGTTGCTGAAGAATGTGAAATCAATAAACCTATCCTTACAATCAAAGGCACCTATGCTAAAAGCAAAATCTCCAAAGATGGCTTAAATGCCATTACATTTATAAAACCCTTGCGCATTATCGGAAAAAAAACATTGCTTGAAGTCCTAATTAAAACAGGACGCACCCACCAAATCAGGGTTCATCTTGCGAGTATCGGTCATCCCGTTGTAGGTGATACTTTTTATGGAGGCTCAAATGCCAAACGCCTAATGCTTCACGCCCATAAAATCTCTTTATTGGGGTATGAATTTACCTCTAAAGCCCCTGATGCATTCAAAAATCTTTAATGTGAGTGCGGATTTTAAATCCATAGATAAGCTCATTAAAAATCTTCCTGTTTTTTCGCTTACAAAACACCAAGACATCACTCTAGTATTATTTGAAGTCCTTTCAAATATCCTTGAACACGCTATTTTTGGCAATGAAAAAAATGAGATTTTTGAAGGAAAAATAAAAAAAAGTCTCCAAAAAATCAATCTCAGTTTTTTCCATCAAAGCAATAAGCTTGAAGTCATTATCCATTACCGCCGCATTCCTTATACAAAAAAATCAAGATGTTTTTTTGGTGGCAATGGCAAAAAGATAATAAAATATCTCTGCAAAAACTACTCTTATGGGAACATAGGAAAAATGGCTTATGAAAAAATATCTTTTTGTTTAAAATAGGCGGAAAAAAATGAACATAACCATTTCAAAAACTGAAAAAAACGAAATGTTTATCAAATGTATCGGAAAAATCAAAACCTACGATGAATTTTTAGAATTCAAAGAAAAAATTCGTCCCGCACTCAAAGAAGTCAATCAGGATTCAAGCAAAATTCTTTTTATATTTTTTATCAATTCTTACCCTATCAATTCCTACACGATAGGCTATCTATTAAAACTAAAAGAAAATGATTTTATCGATGTAAAAATTTATACCAATGATATGAAATTATTCAATTTATTCAAAATTCTAGAATTGATTGAAAAATTTGAAATCTCTATCAAACAAAGCGAATAAGGATCTAAAATGTATAGCAAATGGAACGAAATTTATAGCCTCTTCAACCCCGTTGCCTTTGAAATTTTTGGAATTGCAATCCATTGGTATGGAATTGCATATGTGCTTTCCCTCCTTGTTGCACTTTATATGGCAAAACGAGCCATCAAAAAAGATCCTAAGCGATTCCCGATTTCAAGTAAAAATCTTGAAAGCTATTTTATTTGGGTCGAAATCGGGGTGATTTTAGGGGCAAGAATCGGTTATATAGCCATTTATGATCCAAACAGCCTGTATTATTTCACCCATCCTTGGCAGATTTTCAACCCTTTTGATTCACGCGGTGATTTTGTAGGCATCCGCGGTATGAGCTATCACGGAGCATTGATAGGATTTTTGATCGCCTCAATCGCTTTCTCTTACAAAAAACGCCAAAACTTTCTGCTTTATATGGATTTGGTCGCTATAAGCGTTCCATTAGGCTATGTCTTTGGAAGAATCGGGAATTTTCTCAATCAAGAACTTTATGGAAGAGTCGTGCCAAAAAATGATTTATGGGGACAAAAAATCGGCATTCTTGTTGATGGGACTTTAAGATACCCTAGCCAGCTCATTGAAGCATTTTTAGAAGGTATCATCGTCTTTATTTGTGTATGGATAGCCAAAAAAACACTCAAAACTCAAGGCTTGCTCATTGTCGTATATGGGATTTCTTATGCCACAATGCGTTTTATTGCAGAATTTTGGCGCGAACCCGATCCACAAATGGGTCATTATCTGTTGGGGCTTAGTATGGGGCAGATTCTCAGTGTGATTATGATTGCAATATCTCTAGGTTTATTGTTTTACATCAAGAGTCAAAAAAATGCTTAAATTCAAAGCGTGGGCGTTTCTAATGATTGCCATTATGGCAGAAGTTATTGCAACTATCTCTCTTAAGGCTGCTTCAGGAGAAGGATGGGGGTATGCTTTAATGACAGCTTCAATCATTCTTTCCTATTACTTTATGGGGCTTTGCGTGCGTATTATCCCTATAGGGATTGCATATGCAATGTGGGAAGTATTGGGCTTATGCTTGATTGTAAGCTTTAGCATATTTATATTCGGAGAAATGCCAAATATTTATCAAAAAATAGGGATTGGGCTTGGCATTATCGGAATTGTATTGATCAATCTGGGTGAAAAAAAATGAATGCTTATTTTATTTTTGTAGTTTTTGCAGCTCTTCTTGATGTCTTGGCGAATCTAATGCTTAAAAAATCTGATGGTTTCAAAAGAAAAATATTTGGCTTTGGTTCAATCGCTCTTGTATTGTGTGCTTTCATATCTCTATCTTTTGCAATCCAAAAAATTCCTTTAAGCGTGGCTTATTCAGTATGGGGTGCGATTGGAATCATTGGGACTATTCTTGGGGGATACTTGCTTTTTAATGAACGACTCAATGCCATCGGGTGGATAGGCGTTGCGTTTGTAGTGAGTTCGGTTGTCTTATTGACGATTTTTTGACTACCTTACCTCTTGTTTGACAATAGAAATATCTTTCAAATCTTTAGGAATAGATTTCAAAGAAACAATTTCTTTGATTTTTTCAAGTGTGTATGTTTTATGGTTATATACAACAATAGCAACCACATCGCCCTTTTTTAAGAATCTTGTCTCAGCAAGATGGGTATAGCGTGTCGCTCCGATGGCGATGATAATTTTTGAAGGATAATTTGACTCTTTAAGTATTTCACTCAAATCCTCTAAAACAGCGTGTTCTTTTTGAGTATTGAGCTTGTTTTTTATCCAATCAATCAGTTTTTGATAAAAATAACTATATCCTGTGAGCTCGCTATTTTCTCCATATAACTCCGTTTTCTGATTATAAATCAAAAAAGAAGCAATGGAATAATCATCACAAATCCCTCCGGGGGCAAAACGATCGATGGGAATTTTTTCCCCCAATGCTTTTGAGCCCTCTGAAAAATTTTTCTTTTGAGAGAGTTTTTTAGCACTTTTATCATTCCTTACTGAAGCATCATTAAAAGCCATAAAATAATTTGGAATCACCTCAAGAACCTTTCCGTCCTTGTATTTCAAATCGCACTCCAAAGCGACCTCTGGCTCTGCTTGAACATTAAAGGAATCATTTTGGGGTAAAATAATAGTTTCATTGTTGATACAGTATCTTCCCAAATGCGTCGCACTATGAGGAACATAAAAAGGAAAAATTCCTTTTGGAGCATCTTTTTCATCTCCTATGATATCGGCAAAATCATTTGATTCTCCGGCCTGCTCCAAATGATTAGCAAAATTTCCTGCGACACCAAACCACGCATATTCTTTCATTTATAAATTCCTTAAAATTTTTGATGGAAATCATACTTCAATTATAAATAAATTTTGATAAAAAAATCAAACTCATTGCAAGAAATTTAAAACTTAACCTATAATAACAAATATAAAAAGAAATACAAGGAGACATTATGACAGAAAGTGAGCTTTATCAATGGCTTGGAGAATATGGAATTCAAACGCCTTCATATAAGGTTGTAGGGATGACAGAGGATATCTGTGTTGATTTTTTTCCAGCGGTATTGAAAATCCAATCCCCTAAAGTAGTCCATAAAAGTGATGTAGGTGGAGTAATCTTAAACCTCAATTCCAATGAAGAAATCATAAAAGCCCGAGAAAAAATGAAAAAAAACATTCAAGAAATCCATAAAATTCCTTTAGATGATAAAGATTGTTTCATAATTACACAAATGCTCAACGGCGAAGAATTATATATAGGTTCAGCAGAAGATCCTGTTTTTGGAGATGTGATTCTTTTTGGAAAAGGCGGGATCTACCTTGAGCTTTATAAAGATATTTGCTACATTGATTCCCAAGCTCCAGAAGAAGAAATAGAACGTGCGTTCAAAACCACCAAAATTTCCAAACTCTTTGAGGGTTACCGAGGGAGCAAGCATCAAATGAGTGAGGTTATAAAGCTTGTTAAAAATGTCCAAAAACTTCTTCAAACCAACCCCGATATCAAAGAACTTGATATCAACCCTTTAAAATTGACTCAAAATGGTCTTATAGCTGTTGATGCACGAATTCGCAAAGATTCCTCAAGCACCCCAAGCCGATCAAAACCCCGCCAACGCCCCAATTTTTTAGACAATCAACGCATTGCCATTATTGGAGCAAGCACAGACAAAACCAAGGCAGGTTATGTAGTCGCAAAGAATTCAATCGGATTTAAGGGAGAGTTATTTTTTATCAACCAAAAAGGCGGCGAACTTTTTGGCAAGCCTCTATTTAAAGACATATCAGAAATAAAAGGGGATATTGACACAGCTGTATTAGCCATCCCAGCAAAATTCGTTATATCCACCATCAAAGATCTTGTGAAGAAAAATTTGAAAAACCTGATTGTCATTACAGCAGGTTTTAAAGAAAGCGGTCACGCAGAAGAAGAGATTGAAATCGGAAGACTTGCACGCGAACATAATTTTAACGTGTTGGGTCCGAATTGTTTGGGGTATTTTAACAATGCTCAAAATCTAAACCTCACCTTTGGAACAGGCAATCTTAAAAGCGGGGATTTGGCTTTCGTTTCACAATCAGGAGCAGTTCTTGCAGCACTGATGGATAGTGCCAATGCTCTTAATATAGGATTTTCCCATATCTTTAGCACAGGCAATGCAATCGATTTGGAAAGTTCGGATTTGATAACAATGCTAGAAAAAGACCCACATTGTAAAAATATTTCTTTATATTTAGAAGGTCTTAGCAAAGGCAAAGAACTCTTAGAAAATATCAGAAGTTGCCAAAAGCCTATTTTTCTCTTCAAATCAGGAAAAAGCGAAGAAGCAGCTAAAGCCGCATTTTCTCACACAGGAAATTTAAGTGGAAACTATGAAATGTTTGCTGGACTGATGAAAAGCTTAGGAGTGAATATCGTCGATAATATCGAAGCCCTAATCCTCAAACCCCTGTTTCGTGACAGCAAAGAAATTGCTATTGTCACCAACGCTGGAGGTCCTGGAACGGTTCTTACTGATGCAATTGTCTCAAAAGGAAAAAAACTTTATTCGCTAACCCCTCAAAATATAGAGGCTCTCAATCAAGTTTTACCCGAACATTGGTCACACAATAATCCCATTGACATTATCGGAGATGCTTTAGCAGACAGATATAAAGCTTCATTGGATATTATTGACACATTCCAAGGGGTTGATTTCATCTATATGCTCATCACCCCACAAGATATGACAGATCCTTTAGGAAGTGTGCAAATTCTAAAACAAAACCCTTACAAACATAAAATCATTCCCATTCTTATCGGCGGGGATATGGTTGAGGAAGCCAAAGAATTTTGCAGAAAAAATAAAATCCTATTTTTTCCAAGCATCACCGAAGCAACATCTTTCCTATAATAAGAGAGGGGCAAACCCTCTGCAATCAAATATCTTGATTCAGAGATTTTTGCCATCGCAAAAAGAATGTGCTTCCCTCCCCGATACGACTTTTACACTCAATCTCAATCCCATAACAACAACACAGCTCTCCAACAAGTGCCAAACCAATCCCAAACCCCCCTTGTGAAGTATTGCATCGCGTATAACGTTCAAAAATTTTGCGCGTTTCTTTCTCATTGATACCACACCCGCTATCACTCACAGATAAACAAAAAGGTTCGAGTTTGATTTTAATTTCTCCGCCTTTTTTATTGTATTTGACCGCATTGCTTAAAAGATTATCGATGATACATCTAATCCCATCTTTGTTCGCATAAATTTTGGCCGAATCCAATGAGGTTTTAATATTTAGATTCTTATGCGCAAACAAGGGAGTGAAAAAATCAAGCCTTTGTTCTAAAATTTCTTTGATATCAATACAGATTTTCTGTCCAACATTTTCGGAAAAATTATGCAAAACTAGATTTTGATAGACATTGGCAATGGTTTTAGCAGCAATATGAATGCGGTTGAATTTTTTTAAATCATCATCGGCAATCTTTGCTTTATTTAATCTTTCAATACTCATCAAAATCACACTTACAGGCGTATTGATTTCGTGGGTGGTGTCTTTGATGAAACGATTTAAAAAAGCGATCTTATCTTTAAGCGGTTTGAGAGAAAGCTTCAGTAAAAAATAAGCGATGAAACCCACCCCACTCAAACATAACAATAAAAATCCCATTGTCTTAAGCCGAAGATGCCAAATATCAGAAATGACACAATCCCCTCTCATAATGATTTGATAATCAAAAGAAGATGGGGGAGAAGAAAAAGAGTTTTTCTTATGGTGTTTATGTCTTCTGATAGGATTAAAATCAATCAAAATATAACCACTAGATACATAAATTCCACTTTTTTTGATCTTATTTTTAGGCAATTCCATACCTAAATGATCATATAAGAGATTGCCTGATTTATCATAGATCATAAAATTCGTATTCAAATCAAGGGTTTTTATTTCTTCAAACACTTTTTCATCAAATTTGCCGTTTTTATCAATCACTCGACTAAGGGCTGCATAATCTTCCCGCAAATCATTAGCTTTTTCGTGGATAATCAAATCATATCCCCTATTATAATAAAGACTAAAAAGTATGCTCAAAAAAATAGCAGTAGTCAGAAGATAGAGCAAAAGGATTTTAACCATAACCGATCTTTCTTCATAGTTTGACATAACAATAACCATTTCCTCTTTGATTGATGATCTTATCTTTTCCAATCAATGCACGCAGGTTCTTGATATATACCCGCAAACTCATATCACTAGGTTCTTCATAATAACTCCAGAGTTTTTCAAAAATCTCTTGTTGGGAAATGAAGCGATTGGGATTTTGAAGAAAGATATTTAAAAGCTCCACTTCTTTTTTTGGCAAAAAAATAAGATCCTTGTTTTTATAAATACTTTTTGTCTGAAACTCAAACCTCACCCCATTTCCAAAATCTTCAAAATCTGTGTTCATATGCGCAAAATTTCTTTTCAAAAGCGTTCGAATCCTTAGCAAAAGCTCCTCAAGCTCAAAAGGTTTGCGAATATAATCATCGCATCCACTCTCATAGCCAAGCTCCAAATCTTGAACACTTGAAAGAGAGGTAATAAAAATAGCTGGGATTGTCTTACCTCCATCTCGAAGCATTTTAAGCACCCAAAACCCATCACCCCCTGAAACCATCACATCAAAAAGATAAAGGTCAAAATTATTTTCATACCCCATATCTAAAGCTTCAGTTGCATTTTCACAATGGCAAACTTCAAAATGATGTTCGCTTAAAAATTCAAAGACGATTTCAGAAAGCAAAGGATCATCTTCAAGTAAAAGTATTCTGTGAGACATCTTAACCCCATCAATCAAAAGTTATCGCAGCAGCCTTTTAAGCATCAAAATACTCAAATAGTGATTAAAAATTACGCAGTCTTTCCATCTTCAAATCAAAATTGACAATGCTGATGGCTCTGAAAAAGTTAATTTCCATTAAGCTATAATACCAAAAAACCAAGAAGTGAAATAATGCAAATCGGTATTATCAATTATAATATGGGAAATCTTGCAAGTGTTCAAAATGCATTTGAAGCAATCGGTGCTAAAGCCCAAATCCAAAAAGACCCCTCAAAACTATCCAATTACGACAAGCTTATCCTTCCGGGTGTGGGGGCTTTTGGAGATGCTGCAAAAAATCTTGAAAATACTGGAATGAAAGAAGCTGTGCTTGATTTTGTAAAAAGAGGTCGGTATGTGCTTGGAATTTGTCTAGGAATGCAATTACTTTTTGAAAAAAGTCAAGAATTTGGAGAACACAAGGGATTAGGACTCATCAAAGGGGAAGTAATCAAATTCCAAATCGAAAAATCAAATCTAAAAATCCCCCATATGGGCTGGAATCAATGCATCTTTTCTGAAAATGCAAGCAAACATCCCCTATTAAAAAATATTCAAGATAAAACTTACCTTTATTTTGTCCATAGCTACCACGCCTTATGTGCCGATCCTCAAAATTTGCTTGCAAAATGCATCTATGGGTATCCTTTTGCTGCTATCGTCGCCAAAGATAATATATTTGGACTCCAGCCCCATCCTGAAAAATCTCACCACGAAGGACTTAAAATTTTAAAAAATTTTGTTACGCTTTAATCTGAAAGATGTTACTTTTTTGCTTCATAAAGTTTTCATAAGTATTAAAAAAATAAAAAAATAATCGATCAAAAATATTTTATGCAATAATCTGAAAATACTTTAAAACTTTTGCAAACTAACTGAAGAAAGGTCTTTAATGCCGCTGAAAACTCTAAGCAAAAAACAAAAAATTACTTCCATTATCGCCGCCTCTTCTGGCAATCTAGTCGAATGGTATGACTTTTATATCTATGCCTTTAGTGCCCATTACTTTGCTCATCAGTTCTCTGGCTCAAGCAATCCAACTATAGCACTCATTGCAACATTTGGTGTTTTTGCATTAGGCTTTTTAATGCGACCTATTGGGAGTTGGCTGTTTGGATCGCTCGCAGACAAAATCGGACGAAAAAAGTCGATGATTTATTCAATCATACTGATGGCAATCGGCTCTTTTTTGATAGCGATTTTACCCACAAAAGATAGCGTCGGGGATATGGCAATTATCTTTTTATTAATCGCTCGACTCATTCAAGGTTTGAGTGTTGGAGGAGAATACGGGATTGCAGCCACTTATCTTTCTGAACTTGGCAGCAAAGGGCATAGAGGATTTTATTCTTCTTTTCAATACGTTACCTTAATAGGAGGCCAACTTTTAGCAGTTTTTTCAGCTGTCATAATGGAAATCCTATTCACTCCAGAGCAGCTTGGTGATTATGCTTGGAGAATCCTCTTTGCACTTGGTGGGATTTTAGCACTGCTTTCGTTACTGGTGCGAAAAAATATGCACGATACCACTCAAGATATCCAAAAAAACAAAAACAGAGGAAGTATCAAAGAATTATGGAAGTATAAAAAACCTTTTTTGATGGTGCTTGGCTTCACTGCAGGAGGGTCTCTTTGTTTTTACACATTCACAACTTACACAAAAACTTTTATGATTAACACTGCAGGCTTTGCATCACAAACTGCCAATTATATTATGCTTGCAGCACTTTTTTGTTATATGATTTTTCAACCCCTTTTTGGCGCACTCGGGGATAAAATCGGACGAAAAAATTCATTGATTTTATTTTCGGTACTTGGAGTTCTTGGTTCTTATCCGATTTTAAACATCTTATCAGGCACACAAAACCCTTTGGCTGCATTTGGAATCATCACGCTTTCTTTGGTCATTTTGAGTTTTTACACTTCAGTAGCAGGCGTGATAAAAGCCGAGCTTTTTCCTGTCCATATCAGAGCACTTGGAACAGGATTTTCCTATGCAATTGCAAACACAATTTTTGGAGGAACTGCACCCTATTTTGCCCTGCAATTTAAAAGCCACGGGATAGAAAACGGATTTTTTGTCTATATGACAATAACACTTATTGTTTGCTTGATCATTGCGTGTCTTTTGCCTAAAAAAACGGAACTTGATTAAATCCGCTTTTTAGGATTTGCAAAATAAGTTTATTTAAAAAATAAAAATTGTCTTGCTTCTTCTTTGTCATAAGGGCTTAAAAGCAATTCCTCTTTACCGATCCGCACAAGATAGCTTTGATCTTTTTGACTTTTGCCATACCCTAGCGTGATTCTTCCAGCAAGCACCTTATCTTCAAAGCTAGCTTGAGACTCTACTAAGCCTATAGGACCGGCGCATTCAAGCAATTCTATTTTTTCCATCAAAGGATGAGAAAGATCAAGTTTAGAGTTTTCTTCTTCATTTCTAGCCACAACACATCTCGCCCCATCTTTTAAAACCATATAACGCCCCACTTTTACAATCGCACTATCTTCAATAACCATTTTTCGATGTGCGCTCAAATCTTTGAGTTTTAAGCTAACACCCACATCTGTAAGCAAACATCCCCCGCCGGGATTCTCATAATATTTCCAACCAAAATCTTTAAGCATCTTTAACTGCCTGTTTCTTCCCCTACCATTCACATCAAGAAGTTTTTCTCGATCAACCCACAAAGCCCTTTCAGGAAACGTAGGTTCTAAAAGCTTTGCGCTCATAGGTCTTAAAACCAAATCATCTAAATATACTGGCTTAGAAACATCACTCCCATCTCTGCTTAAAATCTTATCGAAAATAGAATCTTTTCCAATCTCTCTAACAAGCTTCCTTACCTGATCTAAAGCTTCTCTTCTTTGACTCTTAGGTCTTTGCCCGATCACTTCACCACTAATAACAAAATCAGCTCCCATTTCCAAAAGCAGGTAAAATGCATTTCTAAACATATTAGCGTGGCAGTCAATACAGGGGTTAAAAAATCTTCCATACCCGTATTTGGGCGTAAAAAGAATCTCATCAAAAAACTGGTTTCTAATATCACACACCTGAAGTTCTACACCGACTTGAGCTGTGGCATTTTTAAGATATTCAAGTTTGTCTCGATTACCCCCAAACCCAATGTTAAAATGCAGGGCTATGACTTCAATCCCCTGATCTTTAAGCAGTTTCATACTAATCATACTATCAAGCCCGCCGCTAAATAATGCCAATGCTTTTTTCATATCGAAATCAATTCTCCTTTTCGTAATTTGATAATAGTATTTTTGATTTTTCGGATTTGAAAACTCTTTTCTTCGAAACTCAAATCAAGGCTTTTGCTCATATTTTCAAGGCGATTTTGATAGTACCTCAAAACTAACATCAAAAGCTCTTGCTCAAATCCGTTCTCACGCAATAAAAGCCCCTCATCAATCGCTATGCCAATCAATGCAGGATTTTCAAAATCACCCCTACAAAGGGCATCAAATTCTTTTGCTCTGTATAGGAATGCGCTGCTATCAACATATTCTACAGCCTTATCCAAAAGCGTCCTATCTTCTAAAATATATTTAATGATCAAACTTTCAAGCTTATCAAAAGAGTTCCCTTGAGGAAAACCAACGCCTAAAGACTTAGGATAAACTTTAGCACTTCCCCTATATCTTGGAGCGATCAAATTTAAAGGGATGTTTAAAATTTCAGCCACAAACCCTCTGTATTCTTCTTGCAAAAGCGGAGAAAGTCCGTGTAAAAATTCTGCTGCTTCCTTTAAAGCACTTTCTTTTTGAAGCGGATCGCTCAAATCAAATCGCAAAGCAATCTGATGGAATACAAATTCGATAAAAGGGGTGGGTGAGGAAAAAAGTGATTCCAATTCATCTGTTTTTTTCTTAACTACCATATCTGCAGGGTCAAGCCCATCTTTAAATATAACCACACCTCCTGCCTTACTCTCTTTGGCAAGGATTATTGAGGCTTTAAATGCAGCATTGATTCCAGCCTTATCTCCATCATAACTAAGAATTATCTTTGGATTCCCTTTTCCAAGCAATGGCAGATGTTCGGAGGTAAGTGCTGTTCCAAGCGTTGCTACTGCAGTATTGAAGCCAGCTTGGTGCAGCATAATCACATCTAAATATCCTTCTGTAACAATGATTTGATTGTATTTATAAATATGCTCTTTAGCAATATGATAGCCATAAAGCAGCTTTGACTTATTGAATTGCCTAGTTTGTGGGGAATTGATATATTTAGCCAATCCCTCTTTAAGGGTTCTGCCTCCAAATCCTACAACCTTGCCATTTGGAGAACAGATAGGAAACATAATACGCTCTGAAAATCGTGCGTAAATACGTGCATTATCTTCGCCAAGCACGCCCAAAGAAACAAGCTCTTTTTTATCCAATCCATTCTCTTCAATAAATCTCACACTCTCAAAACTTGGACCACAAAATCCCAATCCAAACTTTTCAATCGAAGAAGCACTCACCCCTCTTTGGAGTAAATAATCTTTACAATGAGGCAATTCCATCAATCGCCTTTGATAAAATCTTGCAATCATCTCCAAAAGTTTGGAGTCATCTTTTTTAAACGCTGTGTTTTTTTCATATTCAAGGGAAAAATTACAAATATCAGCGATTTTTTCCACCGCCTCGACAAAACTGATTTTTTCATACTCCATTACAAACTTTATCGCATCTCCACCGACACCACAACCATAGCAATGATAAAGCCCTTTTGCACGATTGACAATAAAACTGGGTGTTTTTTCATCGTGAAATGGACAACAAGCACTAAAATTACTCCCGATTCTTCTAAGCTCAATATATGAACCCACCACATCAACAATATCAATCGTTTGTTTTAAGCCCTCCAAAGAGGCTTGAGTAATCATTTTTCTTCCCTAGATTTTTTAATTCTAATTTTATCAAAAAATATTACCCCCACTCTTAAATCACAGACTCCAATGCTAAAATTATAAAAAGTTATATGCCAATAGCATATTAATATTTAGTCTATATGACTAATATATTTTGATATATTTACCATAAGCGTCTTGACTTGTTTAATAAATCCAAATATAATTATGGCACTTAAATTTTTTAAGTGCTAATTTTGACGCTATTAAATTAAACTTGAAAACAAGGAGAAAAAATGAAGTTCAAACCACTAGGCGAAAGACTCTTAGTCGAAAGACTCGAAGAAGAAAATAAAACAAGCTCTGGAATCATTATCCCTGATAATGCAAAAGAAAAACCATTAATGGGTGTTGTTAAGGCTGTCAGCAAAAAAGTAGCAGACGAATGCAAATGCGTTGGCGAAGGCGATACAATCGTTTTTGGAAAATACAAAGGCAGCGAAATCAAACTTGATGGCAAAGAATATATTGTTCTTGATTTAGAAGACGTTTTAGGCGTTTTAAGCAAATAAATTAAATTTATAGTAAGGAGTAAAAAATGGCTAGCAAAGAAATAAAATTTTCAGATTCTGCAAGAAATAAACTTTTTGAAGGTGTGAAGCAACTCAGTGACGCAGTCAAAGTAACAATGGGACCTAGAGGTCGAAACGTATTGATTCAAAAAAGCTATGGCGCTCCTGCGATCACAAAAGATGGCGTAAGCGTAGCAAAAGAAATTGAGCTTGCAGATCCTATTGCAAATATGGGCGCACAGCTTGTAAAAGAAGTGGCAAGTAAAACAGCTGATGCTGCAGGTGATGGGACAACTACAGCAACCGTTTTAGCTTACAGCATTTTTAAAGAAGGCTTGAGAAATATCACTGCAGGAGCCAATCCTATCGAAGTAAAAAGAGGAATGGACAAAGCAAGCGAAGCCATCATTGCTGAACTTAAAAAAGCAAGTAAAAAAGTCGGAGGTAAAGACGAAATTGCTCAAGTTGCTACAATTTCTGCTAATTCCGATGAAAAAATAGGCGCACTCATTGCAGAAGCAATGGAAAAAGTTGGCAAAGATGGCGTTATCACCGTTGAAGAAGCTAAAGGTATTAATGATGAACTCAGTGTTGTAGAAGGAATGCAATTTGACAGAGGTTACCTTTCCCCTTATTTTGTAACCAATCCTGAAAAAATGACAACCCAACTTGAAAACGCTTACATTCTTTTAACAGATAAGAAAATTTCAAGTATGAAAGACATCCTTCCTTTACTTGAAGCGACAATGAAAAGCAGTAAGCCACTTCTTATCATCGCTGAAGATATTGAGGGTGAAGCACTCACTACTTTAGTTGTAAATAAACTCAGAGGCGTGCTAAATGTTGCAGCTGTAAAAGCTCCAGGATTTGGCGACAGAAGAAAAGAAATGCTCAAAGATATTGCGATTTTAACAGGCGGTCAAGTCATTTCTGAAGAACTTGGTAAGACACTTGAAAACGCTGAAGTAAGCGATCTTGGACAAGCTGCTAGAATTGTCATCGACAAAGATAACACAACAATCGTAGATGGCAAAGGCAAAAGCAGCGAGGTTAAAGATAGAATCGCTCAAATCAAAACTCAAATCGAAGCCACTACAAGCGATTACGATAAAGAAAAACTTCAAGAAAGATTGGCAAAACTCAGTGGTGGTGTTGCAGTTATCAAAGTAGGTGCAGCTTCTGAAGTTGAAATGAAAGAGAAAAAAGACAGAGTAGATGATGCCCTTTCAGCTACAAAAGCAGCTGTTGAAGAAGGTATCGTTATTGGTGGAGGTGCAGCACTTATCCGAGCAGCACAAAAAGTCAATCTCAAACTCAATGAAGATGAACTCATCGGCTATGAAATCATCAAACGAGCTATCAAAGCCCCTCTTGCTCAAATTGCTGCGAATGCGGGTTATGATGCAGGTGTGGTTGTGAATGAAGTTGAAAAAAATAAGGAATCTTTCGGATTCAACGCAAGCAATGGCGAATATGTCGATATGTTTAAAGTCGGTATCATCGATCCGCTTAAGGTTGCTAGAGTAGCACTTCAAAATGCAGTATCCGTATCAAGCTTGCTTTTGACTACAGAAGCTACAATCAATGAAATCAAAGAAGACAAACCTGCTCCTGCTATGCCAGATATGGGAGGAATGGGCGGTATGGGAGGAATGGGCGGTATGATGTAATCCACCCCTCCTTGCTTCTACTTCAAAACTGCCTAAAAAGCAGTTTTGAAAATTTTTTATCTTCCAAATTCATATTATTGATATCATTTATTTAAAATCAGTTTTTAAGTCCTTAATGTTGTTTAGCTGTGGCATTATCCTTCAGTCTGGCTTTATTTGCCAATCAATTATCCTCAAGAGGGTAAAATTATCTTTATTAAACAAGGAGTTTTTATGCAAAATGATTTTACCACCCAAAGAATCCCCGCTAAGGGGTATGCCGTGTCTTCCAAAGATGACAAATTCCAACCCTTTACATTCAGTCGCCACCCTGTTGGAGAAAATGATGTTTTAGTAGAAATCCTCTATGCAGGGATCTGCCATAGTGATATCCATAGTGCGCGCAGTGAATGGCGTGAAGGCATTTATCCGATGGTACCTGGTCACGAAATCGCTGGACGCGTGGTTGCTATAGGAAATAAAGTGAGTAAATTTAAAGTCGGAGATTATGCAGGTATCGGCTGTATGGTCAATTCCTGCGGAGAATGCGAAGCGTGTAAAAAAAGTCAAGAGCAATTTTGTGAAAATGGTAAAACCGTTTTTACTTATGATTGTTTGGATTGTTTTCACGATAATGAACCCCATTATGGTGGCTATTCTGACAATATTGTCGTGAATGAAAAGTTTGCCATCAAAGTCCCACAAAACGCTCCGTTAGAAAAAGTTGCCCCCTTGCTTTGTGCAGGTATCACAACCTACTCCCCCTTAAAATTTTCAAAAGTCAAAAAAGGCTCAAAAGTCGGAGTAGCTGGGTTTGGTGGTCTTGGTAGTATGGCAGTCAAATACGCCGTTGTTATGGGTGCGGATGTAGGTGTATTTGCAAGAAATGACAATAAAAAACAAGAAGCTTTTGATATGGGTGCTAAAAGCTTCTATACTTCCACAGATGGAGTCAAAGAAAAATTTGATCTGATCATCTCAACCATACCCACGCCTTATGATGTGATGGCTTATGTCAAATTACTCGGATATGGCGGAGAATTAGCAATTGTCGGTCTGCCTCCTGCAGCAGTCTCTCCAAAAATCAATATTGCCAATCTTGTTTGGTCTGCTAATCGGCGTGTTTATGGCTCTTTGATTGGAGGCATCAAAGAAACCCAAGAAATGCTTGATTTTTCTTTAGAAAATAAAATCTATCCTGAAACTGAAATCATCTTAGCAAAAGATATTGACAAAGCCTATGAAAATCTCACCACAGGCAAAGCCAAATTCCGCTATGTCATTGATATGAAAAAATCAAGCTAAGTTTTATACTGCTTGAAAAAAAGGGGGAGGGGTGAGCCTCAATCTTTTATCTTTGAATACACGCTTGCAAGTATGCCCCCTGAAACATTGTGCCACACACTAAAAATCACAGCTGGAACAGCTGCAAGCGGATACATTGCAAAATGAGTGACAGCAAGGCTTGCAGCCAATCCTGAATTTTGCATTCCCACCTCTATAGAAAGTGCCTTTGTCTTCGATAGAGAAAACTTAAATACCCTGCCAATGAGAAATCCAAAAAGATACCCCAAAAGATTGTGTAAAATCACAACAAATAAAATCACAAATGCACTTGATAAAATTCTCTGCGCATTTGCACTCACGATTGAAGCGATGATAGCCACAATACCTATCGTAGAAATCAAGGGTAATATTTCTTCAAAACGTTTGGAAAATTTTGGAAAAAATTTATGCACACTCACGCCTAAAATTATTGGGATTAAAATAACTTCAATGATAGAAAAAAACATATTCCATACATTCACTTCTATGCTTTGATTAGCAAGCAAATAAGTCAATAAAGGCGTCATTATCGGTGCAAGCAAGGTCGTACAGCTTGTGATTGCCACAGAAAGAGCCACATCACCCCGCGAAAGATAAGTAATAACATTTGAAGCTGTGCCGCCTGGACTTGTTCCGACTAAAATCACCCCTAAAGCCAACTAACAGGCAACGCAAAAATCTTAATCAAAACAAAAGCCAAAGCAGGCATCACAATAAACTGCGCTAAAACGCCAATAATAACAGCTTGAGGCTTCAAAAATAGCATTTTAAAATCACTAATCCTAATGCACAACCCCATACCAAACATTATTACTCCAAGTAATGGAGGGATAAAACTAGGCTTGATAAATTCAAAATATTGGGGCAAAAATAACGCGATTGCACTGAAAAAAACAACAATAAGTGCCAAATACTTGCCCGAAAAGAAAGCACATTTTTTTAAAAAATTCATTTGAGCGCTCCTTTTATCTCCATTCATACCTTAAAGGAAGAATACGCTCTGAAAATCTTAAGATCAGACCCCTCTATTCTTCTCAAAAAATCTCAAATTTAAAAGCATTATTTGCCGATATAAACTTGTCTTGGACGTGTGATTCTTGCGTGAGGATTCTTGACGTGTTCAAGCAGTTGCGCACACCATCCTGGCATTCTGCCAATCACAAAAATAGGCGTAAAAAGCTGGGTAGGGATTCTCAAAGCAGTCAAAATAATGCCGGAGTAAAAATCCACATTCGGATATAGATTTCTCTCAATAAAATATTCATCACTCAAAGCTACTTCTTCAACCTTTTGAGCAATCTCGCTCAAATGGGCGTCCATTTTAATTCCTTTTTTATCCAACTCATCTTTGAGACCTTTAAGGACTTTTGCACGCGGATCGTAGTTTTTATATACTCGATGCCCAAAGCCCATCAATCTAAAAGGATCATTTTTATCCTTAGCCTTTTCAATAAACTTATCAACATTTTTCACATCTGCAATTTCATTCAGCTGTTTAAGAACTTTTTCATTTGCTCCTCCGTGTGCTGGACCCCATAAAGCTGAAATTCCTGCACTGATGGCAGCATAAGGATGAACACCTGTAGAAGCGACATTTCTAACCGTCGTAGTAGAAGCATTTTGCCCGTGATCAGCATGAAGCGTAAAGATTTTGTCCAATGCCTCCACTTCTAAAGCTGTGATGCCCTCTTCTCCATTGGTAGTTTGCTTGAGTCTTCCGTGAGGATAAGCCCGAAGCATATATAAAAAATTCTCAACATACGAACGCTTCACATCAGGGTAAATAAAAGGCGCACCCACCGCATTTCGATAACAAAATGCTACCATTGTAGGTATTTTAGCAATAATCCTACGTGCCATTGTTTGGTAATCATCTTCATCTTCCATATCCTTGTGGTCATAATACAAAGTTGAAAGTACTGAAACGGCTGAAGAAAGCGTTGCCATCGGATGAGCTCCATCAGGCAAAGCAGAAAAGAGGTTGATAAGCCCTTCGTGCAAAAAACTTCGATGGCGCAATTCTAAATCAAACTCCAAAGATTCCTTTTCATTTTTTGGAAGCTCTTCACTGATAAGCAGCTTGCAAACATCCGTAAATTTATATTTAGCCACAAGATCTTCAATCCTGTGCCCCTTATAAAGGAGTTCGCCTTTTTTTCCATCTATGTAGCTAATCGTAGATTCACATCCTGCTGTCGAACCATACCCTGGATCATAAGAAAAAATCCCTGTTGTTTCAAAAAGTTTTGAAAAATTTACTGCTTTAGGACCACGTGTGCATTCTATAATATCAAAGTCAAATTTCTGATTGGTCTCATTGTTGATTAAAGTTACTGTCGCCATCTTATACCTCATTCCTAAATTAAGTTTTGTATTTTTTGCCACATTTTATTGCCATCACTATTTTACACACAAAATATTAAAATATGTCAATGATAGCCTATAATTTAATATTTTTAGTGCTAAACTATACAATATTATTTCAACAATGGAGAAAAAAATGTCAAATTTTAACGGTTATAACCCCAAATTCCTCACATTACCTGAAAGTGGAGAGGCTATTACAATCACCAAAGATGGAAAACTCAATGTTCCAAATAACCCCATCATTCCCTACATTGAAGGAGATGGTATCGGCATAGATATCACCCCAGCGATGAAAAAAGTCATTGATGCCAGCGTTCAAAAAGCATACAAAGGAGAGCGAAAAATCTCTTGGTATGAAGTTTATACAGGCGAAAAATGCTATAACAAATTTAAGAATGAAAGTTCTTTAACTCCGATGGAACAATGGCTTCTTCCTGATACCGTAGATGCTATCAATTACTTTAAAGTCTCTATCAAAGGACCTCTAACCACACCCGTAGGAGAAGGTTTCCGTTCTCTAAATGTGGCTTTGCGTCAAATGATGGATCTTTATGTCTGTCTCCGCCCTGTCAGATGGTATGGTAGCCCAAGCCCAGTTAAAGAGCCTGCTAAAGTCGATATGGTCATCTTCCGCGAAAACAGCGAAGATATTTATGCAGGGATTGAATTCGCTCAAGGCACTCCTGAAGTCAAAAAAATCATTGATTTCTTGCAAAACGAAATGAAAGTTACCAAGATCCGCTTTCCCCAAACTAGCGGTATTGGTATCAAGCCTTCTAGTAAAGAAGGGACAATACGTCTTGTAAGAAAGGCTATTGAATACGCGATTGAAAACGATAGAGATTCTGTTACTTTGGTACATAAAGGCAATATTATGAAATTTACTGAGGGAGCCTTTATGAAATGGGGTTATGCTCTTGCTAAAGATGAGTTTGGTGCAGTCGAAATCGATGGAGGTCCTTGGTGTAAATTCAAAAACCCTAAAACAGGCAAAGAAATCATCATCAAAGATGTGATCGCTGATGCCTTCTTGCAACAAATCCTTTTACGACCTGCTGAATACGATGTCATTGCTACAATGAATCTCAACGGGGATTATATTTCTGATGCACTTGCAGCGATGGTCGGGGGTATTGGTATCGCACCTGGTGCTAATCTTAATGACACAGTCGCAATGTTTGAAGCGACACACGGCACGGCACCAAAATATGCTGGTCAAGACAAAGTCAATCCTGGTTCGCTCATTTTAAGCGCAGAGATGATGCTTCGCTATATGGGTTGGATAGAGGCTGCAGATTTGATTGTTTCTTCAATGAAAAAAGCCATAGAATCCAAAAACGTTACCTATGACTTTGCTAGACTAATGGAGGGTGCAAAAGAAGTTAAATGTTCTGAATTCGCTGATGTAATGATAAAACATATGTAAAATCTGCGCCAAAAACTCCTTTGGCGCCTTTCAAAAAACCCAAACCAAAATTTAAAAGAATATAAATGAAAAATTCTGCTTTACGTGGGCATATGCTTGCTGTTTTTACCATACTCGTTTGGGGTAGCACTTTCAGTGCAACAAAAGCTTTATTGGATGCATTCAGCTCGTATGAAATTCTTGTTTTTCGATTCTTGCTTGCTTATGTATGTCTTTTAGTCTTTTATCCTAAATTTCTCAAACCTCAATCTTTAAAAGAAGAAATACTTTTTGCATTGTGCGGTTTATTTGGGGTATGTCTGTATTTTTTGCTCGAAAATATCGCCCTTAATTATACGCTCGCATCAAATGCGGGCGTATTAGTATCTATAAGCCCTATTTATACGGCAATTTTAAGTTTTTTTATCCTAAAAAAACCACTTGGAAAATACTTTATCATCGGATTTATATTTGCCCTTCTTGGCATCATCATCATTATATTTCACGGAAACAGGTCTTTTCAAATCGATCCTTTGGGAGATCTTTTATGTATTTTAGCTGGCTTAAGTTGGGCATTTTATACGATTTTTCTGAATAAGCTATTTGAAATCAAAAAGAATGCCAACACACTTGCCATCACTAAAAAAATCTTTTTTTATGGGATTATTTTCAGTTCTCTGACACTTTTTTATGATGGAATCCATCTTTCAATGCAAAGGTTTTTGATTCCTCAAAATTTATTCAATCTGTTTTTTTTAGGGATTTTTGCTTCAGCTTTGTGTTATTTAACTTGGGGAATGTCTTTGAAAATTTTAGGCACACTCAAGACAAGTGCTTATCTTTATACAATTCCTATTGTTTCAATTCTAGTCGCCTCTTTTACTCTAAAAGAACCTATCACCTCTTATATCCTCATTGGCAGTGTGCTCGTCTTATTGGGACTTTTTTTATCCCAAAAACAAACATAATCATTCCTGCTCTCATAAACTCTGATAATACTGCGAACTAAATATCAGAAGCACTATTATTATGCTTCTGATTGGATTTCAGATAATCCTATAAAAAACTTATTAAAGCCTTGTAGTATTCTTGCCATTTAACAAGCCCCTGATATAAACTAGCTAGAGCAATCAAAGGCTTTAATAAAATGTTATAATCCCCACATTTCTAATCCCCCTCCCCCAATATCAAACTGAATCTGAAAAGGATTTGTTTATTTGTTGGAAGCAAGCTGTTATCCAATCTAAGAATGTTGCAACAATCATTGCAACAATATG
>NZ_MLAQ01000006.1 GCF_002272895.1 Helicobacter sp. 12S02232-10 | reverse complement strand
TCTTATTATCTTATTATCTTATTAGTTTATTAGTTTATTAGTTTATTAGTTTATTAGTTTATTGGGCGGGATTGTTGATCTTTGGTTCTTTGGTTCTTCTTGCTTTGTTTTTGATTTAAAGGGTGGGTATAAAATATTTTTTATTATTTATGGTTTGAGATTGAAAGAGTTGGTTCATTGGTCGGATTGCAGATATAATTTTTAGAATATTCAAAGGGAGAAATTTATATGGAAAATACAGATAAAAGTTTTCAATACTCCATACGCGATTTAACTACCGATGATATTGATCAATATAATGCACTCTTGCGTTATGCTTTTCAAGTTACTGAAGAAGATTTGATAAATGCAGGTTGGCGTGATGATGAGATTAAACAATCAAAATTCCCCGTATTAGAACGTGCTGATATATTGGGGTGCTATGATGGAGAAAATCTCATTTCGCAATTTGCCGTTTATCCTTTAAAAATGAATATTTATAATATGATTTACACTGTAGGTTTTGTTACAAGTGTTTCGACTTATCCTGAGTATTCAGGCAAGGGAATTATGAATAGATTGATGAAGAAAAGCTTATCAAGAATGAGAGAGAAGCATCAATCTTTGGCATTGCTTTATCCTTATTCGATACCTTTATATCGTAAATATGGTTGGGAAATCATATCTAATAAAATTTCTTATCGCATTAAAGACACACAAATCCCCTCAAAAACAAAAGCCCCTGGATATGTTCGTCGTGTGAATTGGGATAATGATGATTTTATGGATTTACATACTCGTTTTGCTAAGCAAACTCACGGTTGCTTATTTCGTAATGCGTTGGCTTGGCAAGAATATTGGCGATGGGATGAAGATGATACGGCTGTAGCAATTTATTACAACGTTCAAAATGAACCTTTGGGGTATATGGTTTATTTGATCAAGCGTGATGTTATGCATATCAAAGAAATGATTTATCTGAATAGAGAGGCACAAAAAGGTCTATGGGGATATATTCACGCCCACGATTCAATGATTGATGAAGTAGCCGGAAATACTTATTTTAATGAGCCTGTGGCATTTGATATGGACGATGGTGATATTAGAGAGATTATACGCCCTTATATTATGGGTCGTATTACTGATGTGGAGCAGTTTTTTTTGCAATATCGTTGCGATCCTTTTGAAAAAAATGTACGTATTTCTTTTGAAATCACAGATTCAGTTTTGGATTGGAATAATCGTGTTTTTGTTGTTTTGTTTCACGAAGGAAAGTGCAGTATTACTTCAGATAAACCTGATTATAGCGTTGGTATGGATATAGCTACCTTGACAACTTTATTACTCGGGTATAAAACCGTGATGCAACTTTGCCGTTTAGAACGGATTGAGGGCGATGATTATTCAATACAAAGATTAGATGATGTTATTTTGCACGAATCCCCTTATATTTCAGATTATATTTAAGGGATTCTGTTTTTATGCCTATATAAAATCTACATCCAATCTAGGATTTTGGCGACTTCTGTGGCTTCAAAACATTTTATCGCACTTTTTCCGCTAGGTTTTTTAGGCAGAATGGCATTTTCAAATCCGTAACTTTCCATTTCTTTGAGTCTTATATCAATATTGCTGACTTCTCTGATGTCTCCTGTGAGGCTTACTTCACCTATAAAAGCGGTTTTATTGCTTAAGGGACGATTTCTAAAGCTTGAGAGAATGCTTGCAATTACAGCAAGATCTGCACTTGTTTCAGTAATTTTTATACCTCCAGTTACGTTAATGAAAACATCGTATCGGTTGAGTGGGATTTCAATCTTTTTTTCTAAGAGAGCTAAAAGCATACTTAAACGATTGGCATCAAAGCCTGTTGCTGATCTTTTGGGGACGCCAAAGCTCATTTCGCTTACTAAAGCCTGAATCTCAAGCACAAGCGCTCTAGAACCTTCCAAAACTACGGTTGCAGCACTTCCAGGCGTCGGTCGTTTTTGGGAAAAGAATATTTTAGAAGCATTTTTTGCGCTTATGAGACCATCGCTACGCATTTCAAAAATTCCGACTTCGCTTGTAGTGCCGAAGCGATTCTTAAAGCCTCTAAGCATTCGGAGTTCGCGACTGGGATCGCCTTCAAAGTACAGCACGGCATCTACCATATGTTCAAGCACTCTAGGACCAGCGATTGAACCTTCTTTGGTAATATGCCCGATAATAAAAATAGCGATATCATATTCTTTGGCTACGCGCATTAGTTCAAACGTGATGTCACGTACTTGAGAGATAGAACCCGGAGCTGAAGTTATTTGGGGAGAATAAATGGTTTGGATTGAGTCAATAATGCATACGGTATATTGTTTGGTTGTAAGGTTAGCTTTGATGGAATTCAAATCAATTTCATTGAGTAAAAAGAGATTTTCTTCTACGCAATCCAATCTTTGAGCCCTAAGTTTTATTTGTCCCGCACTTTCTTCCCCGCTGACATAAAGAGTTTTTTTTCCTGTTTTAGCAAGCCCGCCAGCTACTTTTAAAAGCAAGGTTGATTTTCCTACGCCCGGACTTCCTCCGATGAGATATAGACCACCTGAGACAATGCCTCCTCCAAGAACAATATCGAGTTCTTCTTGAGTTGAGGAAAATTTTATAACGTTTTCGTATTCTACAGAAGTGATGGGCATTGCTGAAACATTTGAATGCAGGACTTTAGTTTCTTTGAGGCTTTGGATTTGGGAACTTGAAAGCTCTATGAGACTTTCCCAAGCCCCGCAATTGCTACATTTTCCCATCCATTTGGTGCTTTGAAACCCACAATGTTGGCATTCAAAAAGAGTGAAATTTTTTTTTGCCATTTTGTTACTCAAAAATCGAATCTAAGATACTTTGGATATAGGCTTTTTCTTCAAATCTCACAAGATCATCTTCTTTTTCTCCTATTCCTAAGAATAAAATGGGCAGTTTGAGTTCATAAATGATACTTAAAATTGCTCCGCCTTTGCTTGTACCATCAAGCTTGGTGATAATCACGCCATCTATTTGAAGGCTTTCGTGAAAGATTTTTGCTTGTGCAATTGCTGAAGCTCCTTGTGTTCCATCTAGAATGAGGATTTTTCGAAAATCTTGACCATTTAGAGCTTTGGAACAAACACGCGTGATTTTTGCAAGCTCATTTTTAAGATTAGTTTGATTGTGGAGTCTGCCGGCTGTATCAATGATAATATTATCCATTCCTCTTGCAATACCTGCTTGAATCGTATCGTATGCAAGCGCGCTGGGATCTCCGCCATTTTGGGTAGTAATGATTTCTGTGCCGATCTTTTCGCTCCAAAGTTTGAGCTGTTCTGTGGCTGCGGCTCTAAAGGTGTCGCCTGCTCCCAAAAGGATTTTTTTGCCTTCAGATTTATATTTGTTGGCAAGTTTGGCAATAGTGGTAGTTTTTCCTGCTCCATTCACGCCGATAATAAGTTCCACAAGCGGTTTTGTCTTGATTTCTTTGAGTGTGATTTTGTCATAATAGCTTTCGCCTCTAAAAAATCTTTCTAGAGCGACTTCAAGTTGATTTCTTTTGATGATTGGAGGTAAATGTTCTAAAATAGAATCGGTTAGATCGTATTGGATATCAGATTCTATAAGTACCTCTTCAAGCTTCTCTTTTTGAATCGTAGGGGTTTTTGTTCCAATCAAAGAGGAAATATTTTGAGCTGTTTTTTTAAATAAATCTAACATAAGTTTCCTGCCTTTTTAGTGCATTTTTAGCAACGCATCAATATCATAGGCAAACATTTCTTCCATTACGATACCACTATAGGTTTGGTATCTTTTTCCGTGTTTGTTATAAAGCACAAAATAAGGAATCTCTAGGGAGGTATTTTGCTCTTCTTGAGGGGGATTTATTTTGTGTGAAAAATCTTCAAAGATGTTTTTGGAATCAGTCGGATTAAGTAGAGGGAAATCCACATTGTTTTCTTTGGCATAGAGGCTGATTTGTTCTTGTGAATAAGGTTTGATCAAGATACCTAAAATAGAAGCTCTAGGAAAAGTAAGTTTTAAGTGGTCGATATTGAGAATATAATCTTTGCAATTTTGAGACTCAAGATCTAAAAACATAATTAGCGTCACTTTGTCGTTTTTTTCGGATTTTTGCGTGCGAATATTGAAAGTGTCAAAATCGCTTTGGATTTTAAAGGTTTGCCCGTTTTGGTCGCTAAATGTATATTTGACTTGATTTTTATGATCTCCATTGCTCATACAGCCGCTTAGAAGTGTTAAAACAAGAATCAATCCGTAAAAATATTTCATCAATACCCTTTTTTAAGTTTTAAAGATTTAAAATGTGCCATTATACATAAAGACATATAAGGGAGTAAGGATAAAGCCACAATTTAGAAAATTTTGTAAAACTTATCTGACATCATTGACAAAAAAAATTAATTTTGAAGATAAAAAAACGATCCGAATTTTAAAAAATGAATTGATTGCTTTGGGGGCTAAAAGAGTTTTGCTTTATTGCCCTATGAAGAGCGAAGTAAATATTTATCCCTTGATTATTTGGCTTAAAAAACGTGGAACGAAAGTTTTTATTCCTTATATAGATGGAGTTAGTTTTAAAATGATACCATTTCGTTTGCCTTTACATAAGAATGAATATAATATTTTTGAAGCCAAAAAATCTTTATTTTATTTAACAAAAATTGATACAGCAATCGTTCCTATTTTGGGAATTGATAAAAGATTTAAGCGCATAGGATTTGGAAAAGGAATGTATGATAGGTTTTTTCAAACCCTTTCTTACCGTCCAAATGTGATTTTTATAAGCAGAAGAGCGATTATCTCAAAATCTGTTCTTACTGATAGTTATGATATTTTTGGCGATAAATTTATCAGCAGTTTTTGCATTGTAAAAAGAGGGATTGATGATAGAATACTTGGTGATAGGGTTTATAATATTTGTTTTCATAGTGGGAAGTAGTGTTTTTTTTCTCTCTAAGAAAATCTTCAATTCTAATGCCGATGTGATTATTGAACAGGCTAAAGCCAAAGCCCAAGCAATTGAATATGAGGCACAAACACTCTTAAAAAACGAACAAATCAAAGCTAAAGAAATTGAGCTTGAGTTGAAAAAAAATTATGAAGATAGAACTTCAAAAATTATCAAGGAATATCAAAATAAGCTTGCTTTGCTTCAAAACCAAGAGGATAAAATACAACAAAAGCTTGAGAGAGAAATAGGTTTTATTGAAGAAGAAAAACAAAAGATTTCAGATTTAAAGAACAAGCTTCTCATAGAGTATGAATCCCAAAATAAGCTTATCAAAGAATATCAAGATGCGAAGCAAAAGGCTTTGGATACCCTTATGGAATATACTGGCTATACAAAAGAAGAAGCAAAAGCTTTGATCTTAGATTATTTGCAAGATGAGTTGATCCGACAGAAATCTGCCTTAATCAGACGATACGAACACGAAGCTAGGGAAGAGGCAATGAAAAGGGCTAATTATATCATTGCTCAAGCCACTACGAGGTTTGCAGGGGAATTTGCGACTGAGCGTCTGATTAATGTGGTGCATTTACCTAATGATGAGCTTAAAGGCAGAATTATCGGGAAAGAGGGTAGAAATATTAAAACGCTTGAAATGATTAGTGGTGTAGATGTGATTATTGATGATACACCTGGAACGATTATTTTAAGCAGTTTTAATCTTTATAGGCGAGCTATTGCTACTAGAACTGTCGAACTTTTAGTTGAAGATGGCAGGATTCAACCTGCAAGAATTGAAGAAGTTTATGCCAAAGTAAGTGCAGAAATGGAAGAGCAAGTTCTTCAAGATGGAGAAAACATTGTTTTGGATATGGGGTTGGGTTATATGCATCCTGAGCTTAAGAAACTTATCGGGAAGATGAAATATCGTGCAAGTTTTGGGCAAAATGCTTTAGGGCATTCGATTGAGACGGCCAATCTTGCTGGAGTAATTGCTGGAGAACTTGGAGGCGATGAGAAGCTTACTAGAAGAGCAGGGCTTTTGCACGACATAGGAAAATCCCTTACGCAGGAATCAGGAGGGAATCACGTAATTTTAGGTGCTGAAATTTGCAGGCGCTATAAAGAACATCCTGTTGTTATCAATGCGATTATGGCTCATCACGGAGATGAGGAAATTCAAAGTATTGAAGCTGCCGCAGTGTGTGCTGCTGATGCTCTTTCTGCAGCACGTCCTGGAGCTAGGCGGGAAGTACTTGAGAGTTTTTTGAATCGAATGCAAGATCTTGAACGCATTGCTATGGACAAAACAGGGGTTAAGCAGGCTTATGCTATCAATGCGGGCAGGGAAGTCAGAGTGATTGTACGTGCAGATTTGATTGATGATGCTCAAAGTGTTGTGCTTGCTAGAGATATTGCTAAAGAGGTGGAATCAACTCTCCAATATCCTGGTGAAATAAAAGTCAGCGTTATCCGCGAGAGTCGGGCAGTTGAGTTTGCGAGATAGATTTTAAGGCATTTTGAAGATCTTTTGGTGTATCTATACCGATACTTTTACTTTGAACGATGCATACAAAAATGGATTTTTGATGGTAAATAGCACGGAGTTGTTCGAGTTTTTCTATATCTTCAAGAGGGCTTTTAGGTAGGTTACAAAATTCTTCTAAAGATTGAGTGCGGAATCCATAGATGCCCAAATGTCCGTAATATGGATTTGACTCTAGCAAAGAATCATTTAATCCGTCTCTGCTATAAGGAATGGGAAGCCTTGAAAAATAGATGGCTTCGCCCGAATGTGCGCGGACTACTTTTACGAGATTGGTATCATTGATTTTACTTTTTTCGATAATTTTTGCACAAGTTGCCATAAAAGGAGCATCTTTCATTTTTTCTTTCAATAGGGAAATGACTTGGGTTTCCAAAAAAGGCTCATCGCCTTGAACATTAATGATAATTTCATCTTTTTTTAATCCTAAACTTCTTGCTGCCTCTGCACATCGATCTGTTCCACTGCTGTGATGGGGGCTTGTAAGAACAGCTTTTATTTTATGATTTTTACAAATTGCAAGCACTTCTTCATTGTCGCAGGCAACCACAACTTCATCGACCTTTTGTGCATTGTAAGCAGTGGCGATAATCATTGGAACTCCATTGATGGGAACAAGTATTTTTTGAGGAAATCGTGTTGAATGGAGTCTTGCGGGGATAATGATCATTTTTTGTCCTTATTTTTTGATAGAAGCTTAACACAAAGCAAACTGAAAAATGCCAAGAAAATCAAATAAGAAGAAAGGCTTGGAATCTTTTGTCCGATCAGATAGTGAATGCTTCCTAAAAGTCCTGCAGGGTAGATAAAAACAGATAATCGTGAGAAAAAACGTGAGAAAAAGGCTGAAGAAATGCTTAGAATTCCAAGACATAAAAATCCTATTGCTCCCAAAAATAGATAAACCCTGCGACTGATTTCATCAAGAGAAGCCCACACATCTCCTCCTTGTTCGAAAAAAATATAAGAAAAAATATGCGCTAAGGCATATAAAAATGAGTAGAAGCCAAATATTTTAGAAATGATGGAAAGGTATTTGAAGGAGATCTTCATCAGTCTGAAAATCCACAAAAATGTAAGTGTTCCAAGTAGAAAATAAATACTCCAATCCCCTAAAAAATGCAATATTGCTTTTGTTGGCTCTGCTCCATAAAAACTTTCAGTAAGGTTATAGAAGAGATAAAGTGCAGGTAACAACCCTGTAAAAATACTCAAAAAAACGATAAGATATTTCACTATAGAACACCTTTGATAATATTTGATTGACAAATTTTATAGTAAAATGTGATTTTATCTGATTAAGGAGAAAATATGAAAAAAATCTTACCTGCCGTGTTGATATTTTTTGCTTTTGGTATTGCCCAGGCAAATATAGAGCAAAATATTACAAAAATAATAGAGAGTCAAACGGGTAAAAAAATTTCCATACTCAAAGTCGAGACACTCAAATCTAATCCTGAATTTAAAATTGTTGTCATTGAAGACCCTGATACTAAGTATCAAATTCCTGTTTTTACGAGCAAAGATGGGAAGATTGTTATTGGTTTGAGCAATGTATTTTTCAGTGATGAAAAAAAAGATGCCAATCTTGTGAATCAAGTCTATCAAGAGGCTCAAGCCTATAATACCCAACAACAAAATAGTGCTAAATTTAATGCTTTATTTGAATCCATTCCTGATGATTATGTGATTTCTTTGCCATCAAGCACGAAAGGCAACCAAAAAATCACCTATATCGTTTCTGATCCGATGTGTCCTCATTGTCAAAATGAACTTAGGGACATCGATTCTAGATTAAAAAATACAAATGTAAGAATGGTGCTTGTAGGATTTCTTGGTAAAAAGTCTGTAATCAAGTCCGGTTTGATCTTGAAAAAAATAAAATCAGCAAAAACCCCAGAGGAAAAAATCCGGATTTTAAAACAGATTTATGCTGTGACTTATGAGCCTAAAGAAGAGCCTGAAAATGAAATGAAAAAAGTCGAAAATGTCACAAAGAAGATATCCGAATCAGATTTGATCAAATTCGTTCCTTATATTTATGAATATAAAAAATAATGCCAGAAGCAATATTGAAATTTTTAGCAGGGAGATATAATGAAACACTTTAGGAAAATATCTGATTATGCTGTCATAGGAGGATTGAGTGCTCTTGTGATTGTAAGTTTAGCAGCCTGTGGGAATGATTCTCAAGGTTCTAATGAAAGTGCGACCAATATATCCAATGCAATTCAAAAGGGTGCATTTGTTATTTTAGAAGAGCAACCTAGTGGGGCTTATAAAATCGCTGAAGAATATCCCAGCGCAAAAACCCACGTAGTTGTTCGGGATTTGCAAGGAAATGAAAGGGTGCTTTCTGAAGAGGAGATACAGAAGCTCATTAAGCAAGAAGAAACTAAAATTGATAATGGCACAAGCCAACTCACAAATCCAAATGCAAGCGGGGGGCTTGGACTTGGCGGGGCGATTCTTGCAAGTGCAGCAGGTGCAATTTTAGGCAGCTATATCGGAAATAAGCTTTTTAATAATCCGACTTACCAGCAAAATAGTCAAAGGAATTATAAATCACCTCAAGCTTATGAAAGAAGCCAAAATAGTTTTAAAAATACTTCTTCAACTTCCAAAGTCCGTTCAAATCCAAGTGGTGGGAAAAGTGGGTTTTTTGGAGGGGGTTCAAACGCTTCAAAATCTACAGGAATGGGTTCATTTGGATCATAAAGGGATATGATGAAAACACTATCTTTAAAACCTCTTGATAAAAACACTCTTGAAGAGATCGGTTTGCAGTGGCATACCGATCCTGATAATACGTCTTATATCGAAAATGAAGCCGTTGTTATCACTCAAGCAGAGGCAGATGCTTATTATGAAGCTTGCAATGAGCTTTATGATATGTATGTGGAAACAGCAGAGTATGCAATCAAAAATGATTTATTTTTTGAGCTTGACATTCCTAATGTTTTGATACCTATGATTAAACAAAGTTGGGAAGAGGAAATTCATTGGCATTTATACGGGCGTTTTGATTTGGCAGGCGGACTTGATGGAAAACCCATCAAACTTTTAGAGTTTAATGCAGATACTCCTACAATGCTTTATGAAACCTCAGTTGTACAATGGGCAATGCTGAAATATAATGGCTATGATTCCAATTTGCAGTTTAATAATCTTTATGAGGCAATTGGAGAAAATTTTAAGCGAATGATCACTTTGGGTGAGGATACAAGCGGTTTTGAGCAAATGTATGAAGGGTGGAAAATATTGTTTTCAAGTATTAAAGGCAATATTGAAGAGGAAAGAACGGTGAGGTTTTTGCAGGATATTGCAAAAAGTGCAGGTTTTGAAACTTCTTTTTGTTTTATTGATGAGATTGTATTTAGTCAAGATGAAGGCGTGTTTTCTCAAGGGGTGAATTATGAATTTTTATTCAAGCTTCTTCCTTGGGAAAATATTGCTATTGATGAACCTGAACTTGCACTCATTATGCAATCAATAATGGAAAATAAAAATGCGATTTTTCTAAATCCTGCTTATGCAGTGATGTTTCAGAGCAAACGCTTTTTAAAGCTTTTATGGGATCTTTTTCCCCATCACCCTTTGCTTTTGGAAACAAGCTATGAACCTCTAAAAGATAAACAGCAGGTCAAAAAAACTGCATTTGGACGCGAAGGAGCTAATATCGAAATTTTGGACTCTTCATTGCAATCCATACTTAAAAACGAAGGTATTTATCAAAATCATAAGCCTATTTATCAGGAATTTTATGAGTTGAATAAATCAGGCGATTTTTATTATCAACCCAATGTATTTTATGCCTATGAATCTTGTGGTTTGGGTTTTAGAAAGGGCGGGTTGATTTTAGATAATTATTCAAAGTTTGTCAGTCATCTGATCGATTGAGATTTATAGTTCATATGATTGCATAGGATTATTTTTTAAAGACATTTATCCTTAAATTTGTTTGTCTTTCACAGATATTTTATATAGAAAGATTATAATTTCCAAAAATTTAAAGGATTAAAAGTGAAACTTAAAAAATTTTCTCATCAATTTCATATTTATGTGAGCGTGTTTTTACTGCCGATGGCATTACTTTTTTCGATTACAGGAATTGTTTATATTTTTGGATTGAATCAAGATGTTGGAGCAACGAAGCAAAAATGGGTGCTTGAAGAGGTCGTTCCTAAAGAGAAGCAATTTGATTTTTTAATGGATTTTTTATCAAAAAATAATATTCCTTTTCCGAATGATATCAATCCCAAAGATTTTAGAGGTGCTCTTTCGATAGGCTCTGCCAAATATATGATTACGATTGAGACAAAAGACAATCAAACAATGATTCAAACTATTCAAAGAAGCTTGCTTGGGAATATGATTATGCTTCATAAAGCAAAGGCAAAGTGGTACTTTGATGTCTTAAGCGTGGCTTTTGGTATTTCGCTGGTGCTTTTTTATTTGAGTGGCATTGTGATGACAGCATTTTGTAAAAATAAGCGCAAAGAAATGCTGATTTGTTTTTTAGCCGGATTAATATTAAGTATTGCTTTAGGATATTTGAGCGTTTAAACTAGAAATAATCTTAATAGTATCTTCATCATTTATTATTATAATCATTCTTATTTTAAAGATAAGGTTTTGTGATGAAGAAAAAAGATATGCTTAAGCAAATGCTGATTTTTTTCCCTGTGTGCTTATTTGCAGAAGATGAGCCAAAAAATTATATTTTAAATAAATCTGTTGTTTCGGCTTCGGGCTATGCCCAAGATATTAAAGATGCCCCCGCATCCATTTCTGTGATCACAAAAGAACAGCTTGAAGACAAACCTTACAGGGATTTGGGTGAAGCTGTTTCAAGAGTTCCGGGTGTAAGTATTGAGATGGGTGTAGGCAAGACAGGTGGTTATAATATCTCAATTCGTGGTATGCCTGCAGACTATACTTTGATCTTAACCGATGGTAAAAGGCAAAATATTACTTCGGCAGCCTTTCCAAATGGCTTTACAGAGATTTTTACATCTTTTATACCTCCTTTGAGCTCGATTGAACGGATTGAAGTTATCAAAGGACCGATGAGCACTCTATATGGAAGCGATGCGATTGGAGGGGTTGTAAATGTCATTACAAAAAAGAATTTTGATCGCTGGTCATCAAGTTTTGCTGTGGAAGCTACATTGCAGGAAGAAAAACTTTTTGGAAACTTTTATTCGGGAAGCTTTTATACTTCTGGACCTTTGGATTCTCAAAGAAAATGGGGTCTTGCACTTCGAGGAAGAGAGCATTACCGTGCATTGGTTCCGACCTCAGATTTAAAGGTGATTCCAGGCGGTGGTAGTTTAGGAAGAAATGGCGTGGTAGGTTTGTCCCAAGCTAATGTTTATGATGTAGGTGCGCGTATTTCTTATGCACCTACCAAACAGAATTATTTTTATTTTGATTATGAAAATGGTCTTCAATGGTATAACAACGAACAAAGCTTGCTTGGAACTGTGGGAGATAGAGGGGGATATGCTAAAAATCTTTATTTTATGCGCAATAACGCGACTTTTGCTCATTTGGGAGATTATTTGTTTGGCAAAACAGACACTTCAATTCAGTATCTTTCTACAACCAATCAAGGAAGGCTCATTACTCAAGATGCAGTAGGGGTGGGAAGCCCATTAATAGGTCAAGATAGAGGCTTGAGGGGAGATGATGTTATTATTGATACAAAGCTTATAATGGATATAGGACAAGGTAAATTGACTTTGGGCGGGCGGTATTGGTTTGCAAGTATGAGAGATAGGGCTGTTGTGGGACATAGTTTTATGTATCAACATAATGCGGCTTTATTTGCAGAAAGTGAGTTGGCTATTTTTGATGAATTATTTTTAACCTTAGGATTTAGGGAAAATTATAATTCTGCTTTTGGCTTCAATACCTCTCCTAGAGCTTATCTTGTTTATAATGCAAGTGATTGGCTTACCCTCAAAGGGGGGATTTCCACAGGGTATAAAACCCCTACGGTTTCTCAGCTTGTTCGTGGAGTGAATGGGATTACAGCTCAAGGAACCGTTCCAACTTATGGAAATCCTGATTTAAAACCCGAAACTTCTATTAACTTCGAATTCGGATTTCTTTCTGAAACCGATTGGACAGATATTGGTTTGACCGGATTTTATAATATTTTTCGTGATAAGATACAAAGTGTTTCAATATCCAAAGATCAACAAATACCAGTTTCTGGAGGAGGCATATGCGTTGCTGTGAGCACTTGTAGTTATAATATTAATGCCGATTCTGCGATTGCTTATGGGGCAGAAGTATTTTTTGGGATTAAGCCCATTAATATTGTTTATGGAGATGTCGGTTTGAATCTTAGTTATACTTTTACAAAGACACAACAGACTTCAGGGGCGGCTAAGGGGATTCCTTTGACAGATATTCCTGAGCATAGCTTAAATACTTCGTTAAATTATTCTATTGGGAATTTTGGATTTTATCTTCGAGGGGAATATCGTGCCAAACAACTTAGGGTCTATATTGGAGGTAGGGGTGGTTCAAGTGCGGGTTCGCTATCAGCTTTGGAACAATTCAAAAGAAATAATCCAAATTTGAGTCCTTATTATAATAATTATTTTTTACTGCATTTAGGTGGTCATTATAATATAACAAAGACTTTGCGTCTGCACGCAGGGATTTATAATCTTCTCAATCAGAATTTTATTGATTATGTTCCTGCCGTTGCAAATGGTGCTTCTTCTGCGACTTATGTTAATAACTATAACTATGTCAGGGAAGGCAGAAGATATTTTATCGGTTTGAATATGGATTTTTAATGTTTCAATTCAAACATTTAAATTTTTAGGTTTGAGCATATTTGCTTCATAAAGAAAAATTGAAGGTTCATAATCGATATTTTTAACCGCATCTTTTTTGGCATAGGAGAGATAAAGATTTTCTTTAGCACGTGTGATGGCAACATAGAAAAGTCTGCGTTCTTCTTCTATACTCCCGCCCTTAGAGATGAGTTTGCGGTTAGGGAATCTCCCATCCATTAAATCAATGATATAGACATCGCGAAATTCAAGACCTTTGCTTGCATGGACACTCAAAAGATTTACTCCACTTCCTTCGCTCGCCTCATTTGAGCCTAAAATCATTGCATTTAAAAATCGCCCGATGTCTCGGTAGTTTTTAGCTAAATCACTCAGTAAAGTGATTTTACGATCAATTTTTTCCATTGCTTCTATCCTGCGATTTTCATCGAAAGTGCCATCTTTATTTTTTGACCTCTCTCGCCCTAAAATTTCTATAATATGTCTGAAAAATTCAGATTTTGCGATTGTTGTTATCAGATCAAACGGAGAACTTAAAGAATAGATTCTTTGATACATTATAAAAAACTTTCCTAGAAAAACTGCCCCTTCTTTTGTGAGTTTAGGGTGAGAAAGAATGGGATGGGAACAAAAATCTTTTGGCAAAAATGTATCGAATCTTGCGCTGTTTTGTAGAGCAAAGAAGTCATCAAATAATCCTAATTGTGTATTTTTGCTTCTTGAAGCATAGGGTTTGATATTAAAATCAGGTGCTAATAAACCTGTTTTTGTATCACGATTGCCTAAAATATTAAGAGCTTCATAAATATCTTTGGCAATTGAGTTTCCAATCCCACTCCCATAGCTTAATGTGTGAATATGGGCCATCATATCTTTGGGATTGTAAATCAAGGAGCAGATATCAAGCATCAGTGAAACTTCTTTGGTATCAAAAAAACTGATTCCTCCTTTGCGTCTTGAAGGAATACCCATTTCTCGCAAGGAAGCTTCGCAACCATCAGCACTTGCATTGTTTCTGAAAATTACAGCAATGTCATCAAGGTTATAATTGCTTGTTGCAATTTTTTTAGCGATACCCTGATATTGTAAAAAAAGTTCTTCATATGCAAGTAGCTTAGGAGGGGAATATTCGCCTGTTTTTACGACTTCAAGGCTTTTTTCATAAATGCGTTCATTTTTTTGAATAATCCTGTTTGCCAAATCAAGAATAGGATAGGAAGAGCGATAATTTTTTTTTAGCGTGAAGACGTGAGCATCTTTGTATTTAGTAGTAAAGTTACTGATAATGCTGATGTCTGCTCCATTAAAAGCGTAAATACTTTGATCATAATCCCCCACGCAAAAAAGACTTTCGGGGTTAATGGCATCAATAAGGGAATCTTGGAGCGGATTGGTATCTTGGTATTCATCGCATAAGACTTCTTGATAAGGGCTTTCCTGTTTAGACATTTCATCGCGATACATTATCAACAGATCATTGTAATCAGCATAACCATACTCTTTTTTTAGTGCTTGAAACTCATCAAGTATCCCTTCATAAACAGGTATATATAGAGCTTGTTCGGGAGATTTTTGCTTGAGCCACTCTTCAAAGCTTTGTTCTTTTTGGGAGTTGAGGTATAAGGAATGGATATCATAGAGGTATTGAGCAGAGTAGGGAGAAGCTGTTCCTTTATTGGCATAAATTCTGTGTTCGGCAATACTTTTAAAAAGAACTTTGAGTTCTCTAGGCTGTTTGAGAGAGATTTTGAGATGTTCTTTAAGGTAACGATAAGCCACAGCGTGGAATGTTCCTGATTCAATTTGTTTTGCTTCTTTTTCGCCAAAAATTTTTGAGACGCGCTCAATCATTTCAAGACTTGCCTTATTGGTAAAGGTCAATAATAGGATTTCTTTGGGATCAATGCCAGAGTCTAGTAAGTGTGCAATCCTGCCTACGATTGTGGAAGTTTTTCCTGTGCCTGCTGAAGCAATGACTAAATTATGTCCTTTGGGAGCCATAGCAGCTTGCTTTTGTTCGGCGTTGAGATTAAGCCCCTTTTGGACATTCATTTATTGAGCATTCCTTAAGCGAATCAAGTTGGGAGAATTATAGTTGGATTTTATTGAATATTTGCTTTGATTAGGGTCATATGAACTTGAGAAGTTATGCTGTAAAATCATTTTAAAAGGAATTTTGTTATAACTTGCAACGGCTTAATTGATTGTCAAAGAACCTTATATAAGATTTGATTTTATGCAATCTAGGCAAAGGGATTAGAAATGTTTAAGGAGATAAAATGTTGCGCAAAATAAAAAATTTTCCACAAATTGATGGTGATTTGGGTTGGTTTGAAACAACTTCCAATCGTTTTGAACCTATAGGTGAGCGTCTTAAGAAAGATATCAAAGTCGATATTGTCATAATTGGAGGAGGGTTCTCAGGAATTTCTGCAGCCGCAAGATTGAGCCAAAACCATCCGGATTTAAAAATTGCTTTGGTTGAAGCGCTTAGAATTGGAGAGGGGACAAGCGGGCGTAATGCCGGTTTTTTAATTGATTTACCCCATAATTTGGACACAGCAGTTCCAGATTTGCAAAGGGATAAAAAAATTTATGAGTTGAATTCTTTTGGAATCAATCTTCTCCAAGAGGCTGTGGAAGAATATGGTATCGAGTGTTCTTGGCAAAAAGCTGGCAAATATATGGCTGCACACGAAACCTCCAATATTAAAGGACTTGATACCTTTGAAGCCCGTCTTAAGCCCTGCGGATTTGCTTTTGAGCGTCTTAAGGGTTTGGAGCTTGAAAAAAGACTTGGAAGTTCTTATTATCAGGAAGCTATTTATACCTCAGGGTGTGTATTGGCAAATCCAGCAGCACTTATCCGCGGTTATGCAAAGATTTTGGAAAATAAAGTTTGCATTTTTGAACAAAGCCCGATAATTTCGATTCAATATGGTTCTCCACATATCCTCCATACACAAGGGGGTAGTGTAGAAGCTCCCATAGTATTGCTTGCGCTTGATTCGCATTTGGAAGAGTTTGGAGTTATTGCTCATCGGCAAGTTCCTGTTTTTACTTATGCTTCTTTAACCGAACCCTTGACTCCTCAAGAATTGGAAACCCATTTTAAGGGGATTTCTCCTTATGGTCTCACTTCTGCTCATCCTGCTGGAAGTACTTTGCGGCTAACTCCTGAGGGAAGAATTTTTATTCGCAATGTGCTTGATTTTATACCCGATATGAAAAGCAATCCTCATCAACTCCAAAAAGTCTATCAATGCCATCGGAATTCTTTTGAAGCGAGATTTCCTGCGCTCAAATATAAGCGTTTTGATTTTACTTGGGGTGGAATGATTTGTGTCACTCTTAATCGCCAAGCTATTTTTGAAAAGCTTGAAAATGGAGTTTATGTAATTGGTGGATCAAACGGCGTAGGAGTGGTTAAAGGTACATATTTAGGATATTATATTGCTGAACTTATATCGGGAAAAAGTTCAGAGAATTTGGATTTTATTCTTAAAAATAATCGTGCTGGTATGATGCCACCTGATCCGTTTAGAAGTGTGGGAGCAAAGATTCGTTTGTGGTATGAGCAAAGGAATGCTGCAGGAGATATTTAGAAAATAATCATATTTTTATTTTTTCAAGTTAATCGCTTCTTTGATGAGATCATCTCCAGTGCTGAAAGCTTTGGCATTCATTGAATAACCTCTTTGCATTAAAATGAGGTTTGTGAGTGCATTTCCGACATCTACATTGCTAGTTTCAAGATATTTATACATTACTTTCCCAAATTTTAATATCCCATCTTCTTCATTCCAACCCAAGATAGGGTTTCCGCTTAAGAGTTTATTTTCTCCATTAAGAGTACTTGAGGTCATTTCAAATAAATTACCACCTGTTTTTCTCAAGCCTTGATCATTGATAAAAGCTGCGATACCTACTCTTCCCATAGATTCCATCGCCCCATTGCTGAAAGCAAGATAAATGATACCGTTTTCATCGACGCGTATTTCTTTAAGTGATCCTTCAGGTTTTCCATTTTGAGTTACTTGTGTGAGTTTGGATTCTTGGTAGGGGAGATTAGTGGATTTATAGTCTTTGCTACCTGAAAGTGAGTATTGGATTTTGTTTTCTTTGAAGTCAAGCTCTATGGGAGCGGCTATGATGTTGTCATTTTCGTCAAATTCAATGGTTTGTTGCACGGGGGCTTTACTGATCATATTTTGACCTTTGAAATCATAAACCGCACTTTTTACTTCCCATTTTTGGGTGATTGGAGGGTTGGTTTTATTATCCCCTGAATCAGTCATAAAATAATCACTTTTGAGTAGAAATTTTTTTCCATCTTTGTCATAAATTTCAGTTGATGTGCTGTAAGCAGGAATTTTGATGGGTGTAGATTCTTGAAAATCACCTTTTTTAAAAGGTATATCAACGGCATTTAATCCGAGTTTTTCAGCCAAAGATCCTTCAAGCGAAAGGTTGAGGTCTTCTTCATTGTTTGAAATCTGTAAGGACAGCGGTGATTTGAGCTTTCCATTTTTGTCTTTGGCAATATCTAGATCTAAGCCTGTTTTGTCTTTGAGAAGTTTTTGCAGATCCCCTATAGTTCGAAATTCATTGTTGGTTTCACCCCCATTTCCGTATTGAAATTCAAAGTTCTGGGTTTTGTTATTTTTGGAAATGCTTATCTTAAGATTTTTATATATTGAAGCTTCAAGCGCTTCATCGTCATTATTGGCAAGCGCGTTGATGTCTTGAGCTTTGAATTTTTCTTCCAAGAAATTTCCTTGAGAGTCTAGAAAAAAATCTTGAGCATTTTTAAAATTATCTTTTGGATTTAGATTGATGCTGATATCGACTTTTGAAGTCAATACAGGCTGAAATTTTAACTCTTGTGGGATATTTAAGGGAGTGAGTTCATTACCTGCAAGCTTTTTAGTGTCTCCATCTGTGTCATTGCTTGAAACAAATACGCCGTTTTGGATCTTGCCTAAATTGATTCCATAGACGTAATATCCTTGTGAATTTACCAAATAGCCATCGCCATCGCGAGTGAAACTTCCATTTCTTGTAAAATAATTAGGCTGTTTTTGTTCATAACCATCTTTTTCTATTTTGAAATCCCCCTCTTTATTGGAACCCACGATAAACCAACCTTTGCCCTGATAAGCCATATCAAATTCCCCATCGCTTTGGTGGTAATTGCCACTTTTAGTGGATATGGCATTGCTTGCTCCGCTTGCTCCAAAGTTTCTATCATTGCTGGTGATAGAGGAAGAGTTAAGGGAATCTAAATGGGCACTGAAGAGACTTTTAAATTCGGGAATATTCTCTTTATAGCCTGTAGTATTGACATTGGCAATGTTATTTGAAATGCTATCGAGACCAAATTGATGGGTTTTGATACCGCTATAAGAATTTAAAATAGTGTCATTCATAAAGCTTTTTCCTTGTCATAAAACTCAACGGCACTTTCAAGCGGTAAAATCATTTCTCCCATTCGTAACATCGGGGTACCTTTGTTGAATAATACGCTTTGGACTTCCCCTCTGCCTACGCGGGTTTGGTGGTATTGATTGGTTTTGGGATTGAGATTATATTCTGCGCGTATTTCATAGCTTCCTTGAGGGACTTGAACCCCTTTATCATCAAGTCCATTCCAACTAAAATCAATATAGCCGTCCTGACCATTTTTATCCGAAATGGAAATAGTTTTTATCAGCTGCTTATTGCTGTCAAATATTTGGATAGTTGGGTTGCCTTTGGAAGAATCAATTTTTGAATCAAAATAGAGTGTGAAATGGATTTCTCCAGGTTCTTTTACATTTATGCCACTGATATCAGTCTCTGCAATTTTGCCTATCATTGAAACAGTATTGAGTGCAGAAACTTGAGCCATTTTAGTATCTGATTCTAAGTTGGCCTCCATTCCTTTGTTTAGATTTTCAAGCGTTTCTTTAAGTGAGGTTTGAAAGTCTTTGAGCGATTGATTTGTATCTTTGGTGGATTTCATTGCTTCAGCCACTTCTTTCATTGTTTTTTTATTTTCTTCTTGCATTTCTACTTGAGTGAGCTGGGCTGTTTGAGTGATGATCTTATCTGTTTCCATAGGGGCGGTAGGGTCTTGATTTTTGAGTTGTTCTAAAAATAATTTCATAAAAGCATCTTTATCAAGCCCATTGGCAATTTTAGGTTGTTCGGTTTTTTTTTGAGCTGCAGCTTTAGATCCGGTTACTTCGGCAAGATCAATGGCCATATTTGCCTCCTATGCGTATTTTGGTAATGTAATTTCCATCGTATCGTATGGAATTTGAGAAATATTTTTGACTTCTTGGTATTGTTTTAAGCTATTTTTGTTCCTTTTTTGATTATCTCGATCTTGATGGCCTTTTTGTGAATCTTCTTGCGAAGAGAAGTTTAAATCTATGCCAGAAAACCCTATCATTGAGAGATTTTGTCTGAGTTCGGCTTGGTTTTGGACAAATAATGCGATGGCTTGATGATTGGAGACAACGCTGACTTGGAGATTTTTACCTGTTTGTTTGATGGTCAGCTCAAGCTTTCCGAGTTTTTCAGGATGAAGTTCTAGGGAAATCTTACTCATCGGAGGTTTGAATTTTTTAATCTCTTCTTTAAAGCTTTGCGCAAAATTTTTAATCGTTTCTTTGGCGTTGGCATTTTTATAGATTAAATCATTTTTAACAGAAGCAAGACCTAAAGTGGGTGCGGAATCTTTTTCCTTAGTAGGAGTTTGCTTGATTTTTTCTTTGTCTTTTTGGATCTCTTGATTATTTTGCTTTTTCTTTGTCTTTTCGTTTAGAGAGAATTGTGCGTTGTCTTCTTGAATCGCTTTTTGATTTTCTAATTGTTCATTTTGTGTTTGGGTGCTTAGAGATGGCGTTGAGCGCGAAGCATTTGGATTTGAAGTTGTGGCGTTTTTTGGAAGAACCTCTGATTTTTTAGTTTTTTTTTGTGTATTTTGTTTTGAATCTTGGTCTTTATCTTCTGCAATTGCAATTGTTTTGGGCTTAACTTCTTTAATGAAAACTTGTGAAATTGCTTCTGATAGGGGTTGATTTTTTGACGGAGTCTCTTGAGTTTGAGATTCTTTCTTTTCGATTTTTGACCCAATAATATTTTTTGGCAGGTGTGTTCCCCTTTCGATAACGGCTATTTTTTCATCTTTACCTTCAATTTTATACTCTATCTTATGTTCTTGATTGAATTTTTTTCGGGCTTTAATTTCTTTTGTATCTACCTGATCAAGCGTTTTGAGAATGACCGATAATGGTTTGTCCTCTTCTGTTTTAGTCAAAGAAGCTTGTGATTGGTTTTTTAACTTTTGTGTAAGCATATCTTGAGTGGGGAGATCTTTTAGAGGGGGAGTGTTATTTGATTTAGGATTTTGCTGGTTATTTTCGATATTGATATTTTTAGGTTGAAAGTTTTTTTGTTCGCCTAGAGTTTTAACATCGGAAAGTTTTTTTTCAGAGGGGTTGGAGAGGGTTTTGTGATCCTCTTTTATTGTTTCTTTTGTGGATGGTTCTTGGGAGTTTTTTGATAAAGAATTGTTTTTAAATTCTTGAAAATCGAATGTGGCAGGATTGGAAATATTTTTTTCTAAAGCTGCGCCATCAGTTGATGGAAGGGCTTTTTTTTCTGAATTTTTATTCAAAACAGACTCAATCTTTTCTTGATCTTTAAGATTTGTCTTTTGTGTTAAGGGTTTTTGAAAGCCATCTTCTTTGCTATTTTTGTCAATAACTTTTTTCTTTTCAGGAGTATTTTTTATTTCTTGAGAGGCATTGACATTGTTTTCTTGATCTTTGAGATTGACATTTTGGGCTAAAAGGTTTTTTTGTAAAAGTTTTTGAAAGCCATCTTCTTTGCTATTTTTGTCAATAACTTTTTTCTTTTCAGGAGTATTTTTTATTTCTTGAGAGGCATTGACATTGTTGAGGATATTTTCCAGCATAGGATTTCCTTGTAAAATATTCTTAAGACAGAAGCAAAAATAATTCCATAAATTAATATGTGATGGGTAGCAATGATAATGATTTGAAAAGGGAAGCGGAACATTGCTTTTATGTTTATGTATAGAGTTTTTAAGGGTAAAAATTTTATACTTCTAAAATAATTTACAATAAAGAGAGAAAAATGCAAAATATTCGAAATATTGCTGTAATTGCACACGTTGATCACGGAAAAACAACTTTAGTAGATGGTTTGCTTTCGCAATCAGGGACATTTGGAGAGCGTGAAAAAATTGATGAAAGGGTAATGGACAGCAATGATTTGGAGAGGGAAAGGGGCATTACTATCCTTTCTAAAAATACAGCAATTCAATATAAAGGGACAAAAATTAACATTATTGATACTCCCGGACACGCCGACTTTGGTGGGGAGGTTGAGCGCGTATTGAAAATGGTTGATGGCGTACTTTTGCTTGTGGATGCTCAAGAGGGCGTAATGCCCCAGACAAAATTTGTAGTTAAAAAAGCATTAAATTTTGGAATACGCCCCATTGTAGTGGTTAATAAGATTGATAAGCCTGCTGCAGAGCCTGATCGTGTTGTAGATGAAGTATTTGATTTGTTTGTGGCGATGGGGGCGAATGATAATCAGCTTGATTTTCCCGTGATTTATGCTGCTGCAAGAGATGGCTATGCGATCAAAAATCTCAATGATGAGAAAAAGAGTTTAGAACCTCTATTTGAAGCAATTTTAGAGCATATTCCTTTGCCTGATGGAGATAAGGCTAATGCCTTGCAAATGCAGATTTTTACGCTTGATTATGATAACTATGTAGGCAAAATCGGGATAGCTAGAGTGTTTAATGGACGGATTAAAAAAGGTGAAAACGTAATGCTTGCCAAAGGCGATGGGAGCAAAGAAAATGGGAGAATTACGAAACTTATCGGATTTTTAGGTCTTGCTAGAACTGAGATCGAAGAGGCTGAAGCAGGTGATATCGTAGCTGTTGCAGGGTTTAATGCGATTGATGTGGGTGATAGTATTGTTGATCCGAATAATCCGATGCCTTTAGATCCTATGCATTTAGAAGAGCCGACGATGAGTGTGCATTTTTCGGTCAATGATTCTCCGCTTGCTGGACTTGAGGGCAAACACGTCACAGCCAATAAGTTGAAAGATAGATTATTAAAAGAAATGCAAACAAACATTGCAATGCGATGTGAAGAAATGGGAGAGGGAAAATTTAAAGTTTCTGGAAGAGGGGAGCTTCAAATTACGATTTTAGCTGAAAATCTCAGACGAGAGGGATTTGAATTTAGCATATCTAGACCTGAAGTCATCATCAAGGAAGAGGAAGGGAAAAAACTTGAACCTTTTGAACATCTTGTTATTGATACCCCACAAGATTTTAGCGGTACTATTATTGAGAAGCTTGGACGCAGAAAAGCTGAGATGAAAGCAATGAATCCGATGGGCGAGGGATATACGCGTTTAGAATTTGAAATTCCTGCACGTGGTCTTATAGGCTATCGAAGCGAGTTTTTAACCGATACGAAAGGCGAGGGCGTAATGAACCACTCCTTTCTAGAATTTAGAGCATATAGTGGAAGTGTTGAATCACGTAAAAATGGAGCTCTCATCAGTATGGAAAATGGTGAAGCGACAGGTTTTTCACTTTTTAATATTCAAGAGAGAGGGGCACTTTTTATCGGTCCTCAAACAAAAGTTTATATCGGAATGATTATCGGGGAACATAGCAGAGATAATGATTTGGATGTTAATCCTATTAAGTCCAAACATCTCACAAATATGCGTGCAAGCGGAAGTGATGATGCTATTAAGCTTGTTCCTCCTAGAGAACTTACGCTTGAGCGCGCTTTGGAATGGATAGAAGATGATGAAATCCTTGAGGTAACCCCATTGAGCATTAGGATTCGAAAAAAATATCTCGATCCCAATCAAAGAAAAAGAATGACAAAAAAATAATAAGTTTTCATTTAGAATATTTCAAAAAAAAATTGTATTTAAATGCATTATAAGTTTGTTATTGAGATAATATATCTGACATTTTATTCAAAAATGTAAAATTGAATTTATACGTTTTGATTTAACAATGAAGGACTGAAGATGAAAACAAATGCTTTTATTAATGCAATGAATTTTAGGCACGCTTGCAAAGTTTTTGACACAAATAAAAAAATTTGTACTGATGACTTTGAAATAATTTTGGAATCAGGCAGATTATCCCCGAGTTCTTTCGGGCTTGAACCAACCCGAATGGTGGTTGTGAGGGATAAGGCTTTGAGAGAAAAAATGAAACCCTTATGTTGGAATCAAGAGCAGATTACAAGTGCGAGTGAATTGGTTGTATTTAAATCAAAAGTTGCCGATTTAAAAGCTCCTACTGATTATGTCAGCAGACTTGTCTCAAGACGAATGGCACAAAAAGAAAAATATGACGCTTACCAACAAAGAATCAGAGGATTTTTGGTTGCTAATGATCTTTTGGGTGAGGAGATTGTTCATTGGACTTCAAGACAGGCTTATTTGATGGCAAGCTCAATGATGAATTGTGCGGCCTTTATGGGGATTGATTCTTGTCCGATGGAAGGATTTGAACAAAAACCTTTGGAAGAACTTTTTGAAATTGATACATTTAAGGAACGAATTGTGCTAATTGTTTCTTTTGGTTATCGATTGTATGACCAACCCGATAAAAAATATCGTCTTGATAAGGATGAACTTATCGAATATAAATAGAAATTAAAAACTGATATGGTTATAAGGAGATTTTTGTGATAACGGTTGTAAAGCGAAACGGACGGGTCGAGTTCTTGGATATTTCAAAAATACAAAAATATACTTCAAGCGCCGTAAAAGATTTAGAAGGGGTGAGCCAGAGCGAGTTGGAAGTGGATGCTAAAATCCATTTCAAAGACAAAATCACCACTGAAGAAATCCAACAGACCTTGATTAAAACAGCCGTTGATAAGATTGATTTAGATACTCCTAATTGGACATTTGTAGCTGCTAGATTGTTTTTATACGATCTTTATCATAAAGTAAGTGGCTTTACGGGTTACAAAACGCTTCATGAGTATTTTGAGCGCTGTGAAAGCGAGGGTAAAATCCTTAAAGGACTCAAAGAGAAGTATGATTTGGATTTTTTAAATTCTCAAATCAAGCAGGAAAGGGATTTACAGTTCAATTATTTAGGGATCAAAACACTCTATGATCGTTATTTGATTAAAGATTCTCAAAATAAACCTATTGAATTGCCCCAGCATATGTTTATGGCCATTGCAATGTTTTTGGCTCAAAATGAAAAAAATCCCAATGAATGGGCGGTAAAATTTTATGACATTATTAGTAAATTTGAAGTCATTGCTGCTACACCCACTTTGGCTAATGCTCGAACAACTCGCCATCAATTGAGTTCTTGCTATATCGGTAGCACACCCGATAATATAGAAGGAATTTTTGATGCTTATAAGGAAATGGCGCTTTTATCCAAATATGGAGGGGGTATCGGTTGGGATTTTAGCGGCGTGAGAGGTTTGGGAAGTTTTATAGATGGGCATAAAAATGCTGCTGGTGGCGTTGTACCTTTTCTTAAGATTGCCAATGATGTGGCAATTGCTGTTGATCAGCTTGGCACTAGAAAAGGTGCAATAGCAACTTATTTGGAAATCTGGCATATTGATATCAATGATTTTATTGACTTGCGTAAAAATAGCGGCGAAGAGAGACGCAGGGCACACGACCTTTTTCCTGCGGTATGGATTTGTGATTTATTTATGAAAAGAGTGGAGGAAAATGCTTTATGGACGCTGTTTGATCCTTACGAGTGCAAAGAACTTACAGAACTCTATGGAGAAGCATTTGAGCAAAAATACCTAGAATATGAAAAAAACCCCAATATAATTAAAGAACATATTAGCGCTAAGGATCTTTGGAAAAAGATTTTGACGAATTATTTTGAATCAGGATTGCCGTTTTTGTGCTTTAAAGACAATGCTAATCGTGCTAATCCCAATGCTCATACAGGTATTATTAGAAGCTCTAATCTTTGCACTGAAATATTTCAAAATACTAGTCCTGGTCATTATGTTGTTGAAATTGAATTTTGTGATGGCAGTATTGAGATTATTGAGGAAAAAAAGGAAATAATTACGGATGCGGGTGTCAAAAAGAAAGCAAATAAACTCACAAGCATCGATTCATTGGGTGGAAAACAAATTTTTATCGCCACTCGAAAACAAACCGGAGGCCATACTGCAGTTTGCAATCTAGCAAGCGTGAATTTAAGCAAAATTCATACTCAAGAAGATATTCAAAGAGTGGTCCCTATAGCAATCAGAATGCTTGATAATGTTATTGATTTGAATTTTTATCCAGATAGAAAGGTTAAAGTTACCAATCTTCAGAATCGTGCTATCGGATTAGGCGTGATGGGAGAAGCTCAAATGCTTGCTGATGCCAAAATTCATTGGGGTTCTGATGAACATCTTGAAAAGATTGATGAAGTAATGGAAATGATCAGTTATTACACAATTTTATCAAGTTCTAATCTTGCTAAAGAAAAAGGTAAATATCCTCAATATGAGGGCTCAAGTTGGAGTCAAGGAATTTTTCCTATTGATAAGGCAAACAAGGAGGCTTTAAAGCTTGTAGATAGAGGAGGACTTTTTGGCAGTAGCTGTGATTGGAAATCTCTAAGGGATATTGTCAAGATTCAAGGGATTCGCAATGGGTATTTGATGGCGATTGCCCCTACAAGTTCAATTTCAATTCTAGTGGGGACAACTCAAACCATTGAACCTGTCTATAAAAAGAAATGGTATGAAGAAAATTTAAGCGGGTTGATTCCTGTTGTTGTTCCTAATTTGAATTTGGAGAATTGGAATTATTACATTTCTGCTTATGACCTTGATCAGACAAGTTTGATCAAAGCTGCAGCAATCAGACAAAAATGGATAGATCAAGGACAAAGCACCAATATTTTTATGAGACTTGAAAAAGCCAGTGGCAAACTTTTGAATGATATTTATATGTTAGCGTGGAAGTTAGGCTTAAAATCCACCTATTATTTGAGGAGCGAAAGCCCAAGCGTTGATGAAAATGTAATGGATCGCTCTGTTGAATGTTATAATTGCCAATAATTTCTATATTTAGAATATAAACTTTAAAGATGCGCTTCCTGCAGCGATTAAAGTTTTTTGATTTGAAGCCTTTAGTGAGGCGTTGATATTAACTAAGAATCTGCTATTAAGAGGAAATTCTCCTCCTACAAGTAAGGAGGCGAAATTTTCTTTCGCCGGTGTTGGGATGACTAGAGTATTGTTTAAAAAAATGATTTGTGTGGCTTTAAGATTGCTGTAAAAAGTATATTCTATTGAGGGTTGGATAAAAAAGTAGCCTCCATTCGAATATTTTCGATACTCAATTCCTGCTATTGCCCCTACATAAAGATTATTTTTGAAAAAATATTCGCTTGCAAATAATTCATCTTTTTCTTTGAGCTGGTTATTGTGTTCATAAACAGCATTTATTCCAATATAAGGCTTGATAATATTGGTTCCAAAGACAATTTTAGGACCTGCTTGAATCAATAGATTGAAAGCTTGGGTATTGTATCGAGAATGATTAGAATAGGTATCAGAAGCAATCGTAATTTCTTTAACCGCATTATTTCTAGCATTGATGTAACTAAAAATAATATCAGTTTCTAAAAACGATGTATTCAGACGTGCATAAGTTCCTATCTGGAGGGATTGGGTACGAATATCTACAGAGTCAAGTTTTGAGTCCCCTAAGAGATAGTTTGCATAAAAACCCAAAAATAGATTTTTGTTGAAAGTCTTGTCATATCCGGCATTAAAACCATAATCATAGCCTGATCCTGCAGTGTTTTTTTGGTATGCTCCCAATATACTTGCATATAATGCGTTAGTCTTGAGTGTTTTTCTTGAGGGGTAGGTCAGATAATAAGGACGTGCGACCTGATCGGATTGATAGCCATAAGGATTAATTGTGTTGGCAGCATATCTTGGCAATGGTTGGTTTTGGGCGATTAAAGATTGAACCTTGATCATTCGGTTGAATATTAAGGTTTTTGCGGTATTAAACCCAGTTCTTATTGACATATTTTTATTGTTTGCAAAGTTACTGAATCCTTTTTCAATATTTTTGGCAGTCTCTTTGATTTGGGTCGCACTTAAATTCCTAATATCAAATGTATTTATGGGTTTTTGTGTGTCGATTGCATCGATAATGATACGTTCATTTTGATTAAGTTCGGTATTTTGGGAGATGATTTCAGAAACACTTTGATTCCCTGTTTTGTCTTGAAAGGTAATTTTTAAACGATTCCCATCATTTTCAATGAAAGCTTGATAAAATAGATTTTCACTCCCATCTTGAGCAATTGTGTTTTGTATGCCTAGAATTGAAGCATCATAATTGAGCGTATTTTTAGTTTCCAAAAATACATAGGTGGTATCAGTTTTTACATCTCCTTTATAAAAAACCAAATTTGCACCGCTGATATCAGCATTATTTGCACTGATATTTCCATAACCTTTTAAAGAATCTCCACCAAAAATAATATTGGTATTTTTTCCGCTTTGAAAACTTCCGCCCACATTAATACTGCCACCTTCGCTTACAACAACATTGCTATAAATACCATTGGTGAAATTCCCTTTGATATTAATAACTCCTTTGTTTATGGCAGATATTTTTGAATAGACCGCTTCAGAAGCATTTTGCGCACTGAGTTTTTCTCCTGCTCCTTTAGAAATAAGATTTTTTTCAATATTGATAGTTCCATTATCAGCAATGATGTAACCTGCACCAGAATAATAAGATTTGGAGCCTGAACCGCCAGAGTATTGAATGTGTCCTCCGTTATAAACATCTCCTCCATTGATAGAAAGGGTTCCTTGAGAGGAAGCTTTCAGGATTGAAATAGCATCGGCATTTTTTTTATTCTTAACTTCTCCATCTAATATTCGATAGATATAGCTGAGATTATTAAATTCCGTATTTACATTGATGATGCTTACCCCGTTTTCAGTCGTTTCAAAGACTCCATAAGAGCCTTCCCCGATGTCTGTTCTTCCGTTATGAAAGATTTCGGCGTTAATGGTGAGAGATCCGCCTTCATTGATAATGCCTTTTGTGCCTGATGTAAAGTTATTATTGACAGAACCACTGATGTTTAGTGTTGTGATGCCCTTATTTAGAAATGTTCCTGCATAAATGGTAAATTCCTGTCCTGACATTTCAAGTCCGGCATTTTTTTGTATCGTATAAGAACCATAATCTTGTAGTATCAAAATCGAGTTTGTAAAATTCATTGAAAGTTTGGAGTTTTGATCAATATAGATATGTCCTTTATTATAAAAAGAACCTAGAGTCGTTTTAGGGAGTATAATGAGTTCAGAAGTTCCTAGACCATTTGTAGAATAGGTGAAATTTCTGTAATTATAGAAATAGTTCTTGCCATCTGTACCGCTTTCTCCACTGACTTTAATGGTTTTTATTTCGCCCGAATTTAAGATTTCTTCAGAAGGCATACGATCTCCCCATTCTTCGGAAAAAAGTGGCAAGATAAGACAAAGAGGAGCAAGTAGTTTTTTCATAATCGTTGATTCCGTATTCTAAATTTTCTTATTGATAAAATATAAAATATTGATAGGATAATTCTATCAAATGGTATTTTTCTTGATTTGAATCAATTTAAGTCTTTGAAAGTCTGATTTTAAATGTATTTTCATAAATTTCTTCTGTAAGTGCTTTGCTTGTGATAGAGAGCTTGAAGCCATAATGATCGCATACGCTTTTGATAATGTTTAATCCGATACCATACCCGTTTTTACTCAAATCGAGTCGGAAATATCTTTGACTTAAGAGCTTAATTTTATCTTGAGGAATTTGATGTCCTGTGTTGCTTATGCATAGATCTTTATCTAGAATGATTTTAATTTTTCCTTCGGGAATATTATATTTTATGGCATTCATTATTAAATTATTTATGAGTGAAATCATATCGTTCTCTTGAGCAGTCAGCTTTTTTTCTTTTAAATCGTTTTCAATCGTGATTTGGTGGTAGCAAGCCACTTCTTTTAATAGATTGATTTGTATTTGTATAAGTTTTTTTAAATCAAGGGATATGCATTCTTCATTTTTAATATCTTTCATAAAAATATAGGTTAAATTATCATATAAATATTGGATGCGTTTGGTGGCAACAAGAATGCGTGAGATTTTTTCTCCGCCGTGTTTTTTGAGTGAGTTTGCTGAGATTAAAAGAGATGTGATGGGGGTATTGAGTTCGTGGGTAATATTTTTAATAAATGAATCAATACGCGATATTTCGTTGCGAATAGGTTTTAAAAACAACTTGGACAAAATCACTGAGATGATGATTATGCAGATAAATGCGAACATAGATGTCAATATAATTGTATGATAAAGTTGTTTAAAAACAGGGTTTTTGGGTTCGTATTCCAACAGGATTGCATCAATTCCTAGATGCCCGAACGTGTTGTCATCAGCGAGATAAAAACGATTCCCTGATCTGAAAAATCCATTTTTATCTGGAATAAAATTTTCTTCAATAGTGGAGTAAATCACTTTTTTATTTTTGTCAAACAAAGCGATATGGGTGCCAGAATATTTTTTGAGCAAATCGTTGAATGCTTGTTGATTATCGTGGTGGTTCATATGGAGATTTACGATATCTTTTGCCAATCTGTAGGCTTTAAGCTGCATTTCGCGTTCGATATTTTTGAGAATAATATCACGCTCATAAAAGAAAAAAATTGCTGCAATAACTGCCATCAGGACAAAAGAAGATCCCAAATAAGTGCCTAAAAAGATTTTAAGCGATTTTTTTTCATAATTGTTTAAAGCAATAGCCGACTCCTTTAATATTTTGAATAATTTCTTTGCCTAAATATTTTCTGAGATTTTTAATGTAAGTTCTGAGCGTGGATTCATCAATAATTTGTTCGTAACTCCATATATTGTTTAAAAGTTCTTCTTTTGAAATTACTCTACCTTTGTTATGGAGAAAAAATTCAAGTAACTTGATCTCTTTTTGCTTCAGAGGCATTTCTTTTCCCTTGAGGCTTAAAATTCCTTCTTCATAAAAGCATTCTGGAGCGATTTGGATTTTTTTGCTTTTTAGAATATGTTCGATTCTAGCTTGAAGTTCTTCAAGGTCAAAGGGCTTTTTGATATAATCGTTTGCTCCAATTTCGAAGGCTTTTTTAAGGCTCAAACTATCTTTAAGTGCAGTGATAAAAATTACAGGTGTTTGAATGTGGAGTTTTCTAAGGTTTTGGAGGATTTCAAAACCAATAATTTTTGGCACATGAACATCAAAAATCCATAAGTTAAAGCTTTCTTTGAGTAGTATATTTTCCGCATTTTGACCATCAAAGGCACTTGTAACTTCAAATCCTAGTTCAATAAGAAATTCTTTAACGATCTTATGGAGTAAAATGTCATCTTCAAGCAAAAGTATTTTTGTCTTCATTCTTTTATCTTAGCACTTTTTATCAAAAAATAGATTACTGGAATGATAAAAAGTGTCAAAATCACGCTTGTTATCATTCCTCCTAGCATTGGAGCAGCAATTGAACGCATAATTTCACTGCCTACGCCTTGAGAAAACATAATAGGTATCAAAGAAGCAAGAATACTAAAAAAAGTCATCAGTTTTGGGCGTACTCTTTTGACCGCTCCTTCCATAATTGCATTTTTAAGATTCAAGCGAGTTTGGGGTTGGCATAAAAAGCTTTTGTAAGCCTCTTCAAGATAAATAATCATTACGATAGCAGTTTCTGAAGCCACACCTAGAAGTGCTAGAAATCCAACTAGAGCTGCAATGCTTAAATTATATCCTGCAAAATCCATAAATAAAAGTCCGCCCAAAAATGCAAAAGGCAGAGTTAAAAAACATAATAATGAGTTGGAAAAATTTTTGAGTGCAAAAACTATCAAGATAAAAATAATAAAAATACTCACAGGAATGATATATTGGAGTGTTTCAAATGCTTCTTCAAGGTATTTGCTTTCTCCGGAGAATTCGTAATAGTATCCGTTAGGCAAATCTATTTTAGCTAGTTCGCGCGAAGCAATTTCTTTATATTCTCCAGCGCTTATGCCTGTTTTGGGTACAATATAAATAAAATTTACATTCAGACCTTTTTCGCTTTTAAGCGTTGCAGGAGAGTTGTCATAATAGATTTTGGCCAATTCTCCTAAAGGTTTGTAACCGTATTGGGTCTTAACATAGAGTTCTTTGATGCTTTGAAGGCTATTTCTTTGAGAATCTTTAAAGCGCAGTGAAATCGGGTAGTTTTCTACTCCGTTAATCCGTGTTGTGATGGTCGTTCCGCCGATACCATATGTAATGACGTTTAAAATATTTTCTTTGGTTACGCCGTATTGAGCAAGCTTTTCTTCATTGAGATCTGCATTGATGTAATAACCATTATTTGTTCTTTCGGCAAATACCGAGAGAGACTCTTTAAGTGTTTTGAGCTTTTGTTCGATTTGAATCGAAATATCTTGTAGCTTTTGGACGTCATTGCCATAGAGTTTGATACCCAAAGGGGTTCTAATTCCGGTCAATAACATATCGGTGCGTCCCCTTATGGGGTATGTCCATGAGTTTGTAAGTCCTTTGATTTGGAGTGTCTGTTCAAGTTTTTCCCTGAGTTGTTTATAGGTGATTTTTTCTTTCCATTCATTTTTAGGTTTCAGTTCGATATAAATTTCCATCATAGAAAGGGAGGCTGTATCAGTACTAGTATTAGCTCTCCCGACTTTTCCAAAAACTTGTTTAACTTCATCAAGACTTTTGATGGCTTCATCAGCTTTTTTAAGATATTCAATGGCTACATCTATACCGACAGAATTGCTTGTAACGGGCATATACATTATAACACCCTCGTTGATTTGGGGGATAAATTCCCAATGAAGTTTTTTGTAAGAAAAATAAATGCCACCTAGCCCAATTAAACACAGCCCCAAAAAAATGAAGCGAAATCGCAATACAAAAGAAAGACATATCCCGTAAATTTTTATGAAAAATGCATTGATAGGGTTTTTGGTCTCTGGAATGATTTTGCCTTTGATGGTATAAACCATCAATATTGGTACGATAGTGATGGAGAGAACTGCTCCTGCAAGCATCGCAAAAGTTTTGGTATAAGCTAGAGGTGAGAAAAGTTTTTCTTCTTGACCACTGAGAGCAAATATAGGCAAGAAAGATACTACAATAATCATCAATGCAAAAAATATTGCCCCACCGACTTGCTTGGTGCCAGAGAGGATTGAATCTACCCGTTGTTTTTCATCTTTCATATTTGTGTGCTGTAAATGTTTGTGTGCATTTTCAACCATTACAATAGCTGCATCTACCATCGCCCCAATGGCAATTGCTATGCCTCCTAAACTCATAATGCTTGCTTCAATATTAAAAAGTCGCATCAAGAGAAAACTAATGCATACGCACAAAGGAAGGGTGATGATAATAACAAGAGCGCTACGAAAATGCAACAAGAAAATAGCCGTAATTAAAAGCACGATAATGCTTTCTTCAATCAAGGTATGCACAAGATTTTTGACTGCTTTTTCTATTAGTTCGCTACGATCATAAACGCTTTGTATTTGTACCTCTTGATTTGTTTTATTCAACTCCGCTACTTTTTTCTTGATATTTTGAAGCACCCCGTAGGTATCGGCGTGATAACGCACCATTACGATACCCCCAATAACTTCACCTTGCCCATTTAAATCTGCAGCAGAGCGTCTTGGCTTTGGCGTAAGGTTAATGGTTGCGACATCTTTGATTTTTAATGGAATACCATCTTGATTTTTAAGCACAATATTGCCTAAATCATCGAGATTTTTAATGTAACCACGCGCGCGGATGATTTTTTCAAATCCGCTTTCAAGTATGATGCCCCCGCCGGTATCGTTATTGGATTTTTTGATTGCATTGAGTATGTCTTCAAGTGTGAGATCATATTTAATGAGCGCATCATTATTGATAGTAACCTCGTAATTTTTTTCAAACCCTCCTATACTTGCTACTTCACTGACGCCATCAACTCCTAAAAGTGCGTATTTGTAATAAAAATCTTGTAGAGTTTTGAGTTCGCTCAGATTTTTTGTTTTGCTTACTAGAGCATATTGATATGCCCATCCAATCGAAGTAGAATCACTGCCTAGTTCTACTTTTGCCTCAGGAGGGAGATTTTTGAGACGACTGAGCTGTTCAAGCACCCGATCACGCGCCCAATATATATCTACATTATCTTTGAATATAATATAAATCAATCCGCTTTCATAACTTGAGATTCCCCGCACCGTTTCAATATTGGCAATACTCATAAAGGTAGATACTAGAGGGTAGGTTACTTGTTCTTGAACAATTTTGGGGCTTTGGTTGGGATAAGTGATTTGCACGACAACTTGAGCTGGAGATAGATCGGGCAGTGCATCTAAACGGATCGTTTTAATCGCCCATATTGAACCTAAAAACACTAAAAGAGTGGTTAGAAGCACTAAGAGTTTATTTTTGATACTTAAATCAATAATTTTTTCTATCATTTCAATAATCCCCGTTATTTTGAGCATCCGCGTCTAGAATAAATAAAGCATTTTTAGCTACTTCATCCCCGAGCTTGAGTCCTTGTAAAATCTCATAATCTCCATTGCTTAATTGTTTTACTTCGATATTTATCGGAGTAAAACCAAAGTCGTCTTTTTTGAATACGATGGCTTGATTATTTTTAATCAGCACGGCGTCTTTTGGCAAGACTAATCTTTTTTTGCTTTCTCCAAAAATTTCAATCTTGGCAAACATATTGGGATAAAAGATTGAATCTTGATTTTCAAGTCCAAATCGTGCTTCTATAAACTTATCATTCAAACCTATTTGTGGATTGATATTTTCAAGTGTAACTTGGAATTTATTAGGAATCCCTTCGACTTTGACCATTGCTTTTTGTGAGTGTTTCAAAAACTCCAAATCTTCTTGATTAATTTTGGCGACTACCCAGATGTGGCTGAGGTCAATGATCTTAAAAAGTTCATCCCCACGTTTGATAAATCCTCCTTCGCTTATATTTTTTGTAAATATGACTCCATCAAAGTTTGATGAAATCTCAATAGAGTTTTTTATTTTTCTATTTTTAATGATGCTTTCAATCTCATTTTTTGGGATTCCTAAAAGTCGGAGTTTTTCTTTTATCGCTCCGATTTGTTCGTTGAAACGCAATGAGGCAAGCAGTTCGCCTTGAGCATTGATGAGTTCAGGGGAATAAACAGAGAAGAGTTTTTCGCCCTTTTTGACTTTGAGATAGGTTTTATTTGCATAAAGTTTTTCAACAAATCCTTCAAATCGAACATTTTGGCTATAAATACGACTCTCGTCTGGTTGTAATAAGGCATAGTAGCGTTTGGATGGGGCTATCTCTTGTTGGATAACTTTAATTGTAGGTAGGCTAAAGTCTTCCCCAAGACACCATCCTATAAGTATTGCTAAAATCAATATTTTTTTCATATTATTTTCCTTTTATAAAAAATCACTCCAAACCTTTGAGGTTTTGTAAATTTAAATATGCAATGTTAAGTTCGCTTAAAATTTCGAGTTTTGAGAGTTCAGTATTGATCTCATCATTTAAAGCATTATAAAAAGAGGCATAATCTGCTCCCGATGTGGGTAGATTTTCTTTATAAATCTGCACAATTTGAGCGTTGGCTCCCAAAATATCCTTGTTGATAATTTCAAGATTTTTTTGGAGTGTTTTGATTTTTTTGATAAGCCCCATCGCGGTATGGATAGCCCTGTTTCTAGCGTCTTCTATCCCATCTTTTGAGATCAGGCTTTCTTGTTTTTTTTGTTCGATCAGATTGGTTTGTTTGCCATATGCGGGCAATGGAATAGCCACACCCACAGCAAACATATCAAAAGTATCTGAACGCCGAAAATAAGAGATGTTTAAATTGACATCTCCCAATAAACTTTTTTTAGCCAGTGCCAATTCTTTTTTGGCTCCATTTTCTTGAAGCATTGCAATTTTGATATCATAATTGGTTTCTTTTACCTTTTCGATTTCTTTATTTGCATCTAAATTCACATCTTTTGGCGCAAGGCTTAAAAAGTCCAAAGACTCAAAGCTTAGTTCGCTTATTGCAATTTTGGCGTCGTTGAGTGAATTTTCAAGATTGTTTTTACGGATTTCAAGTTGGGCTTTGAGTATTTTTAGCTTGGCTATTGAGAGAGTATTGGGATTGCTTAAGCCTTGAGCTTGATTAAGTACAATTTGGAGATTTTTAATTGCATTTTTAAGCAGTTCCATTTCTTGAGTATTTTTGTAAGAATTAATGGCGCTGATAAAAATGTTGATCGCATATTGTTGTTTGAGTTTTTTGAGTTCCAAAATCTTGCTTTGTTTTTGAATATCTACAATTTTAGACTGTGTATTTTTTTTGCCGTTAAGGTCAATTTTTTGAGAAAGCCCTACGCTGATATTTTGCATATAGCTTGAATTTAAAATGAATGGGTTATTGATATTGGCATTGTTGTAACCTAGACTTAAAATAGGATCTTCCCATTTTCCAGCTACTTTAGCCTGTGCTTCTAGGGCTTTGATTTGAGTTTCAAGGCTTTGAATTTTTTTGTTATTCCTCAAATATTTTTGAGACACGCTTTGAATATCCAAAGCGTGTATGCTTGCACCCAATAAGAGGAATATAATGATTTTGTAAATCATTATAAATCAATACTCGTTTTATTTTTATAAATTTTGCCATTGAACTCTATATCAATACGAATTTGCCAAGTGCCATTCATTGGTAAATTGACTTTTGCTTCATACGAACCATCTTTTTCAGTGATTTGAGCAGTTTCATTCATCGCGGGCATACCACTCATCTCAGGCATTATAAATCTGACCCTCATTTTTGCTCCCTTAAGGCTTGATCCATTTGCATTTGGAATGAGAATGAAAGTGTTTTCTCCTGATACTGGATTACCGATTGATTTGATTTGAAGATCTAAATCTTTTGTTTTGAGATTTTGCTCCCATGCTCCCAACCAAGTAGCCCATACCAATACGATGATTGAAATGATTTTTAAATGCTTCATTAGTGACTCCTTAAAAAAAATTTGCAGAAGTATAGAAATGTTTTGTGGAAGCAGTGTGGAATTTTAAATCCTCAATTTTTGAATAGATATTTTTGTAAGCAATTCAAGGATTTTTGCCTCTGTAAGAAGTATTAAATATTGAAATATCAAGCATTTTAAGTTCTTTCTGATAAAACTTAATTGTTGCTTAATATTTAAATTTGATGGTAAAATGTAAAAAAATACTTGAAAGGATTAAGAATGAATTATCGAATCGAGCACGACACAATGGGCGATGTTAAAGTCGAGGATTCAAGATATTGGGGTGCTCAAACCCAAAGAAGTTTTGAAAATTTTAAAATAGGCATTGAAAAAATGCCCAAAGAACTTATTTATGCCTTTGCTAAACTTAAGAGATCACTAGGAGTTGTCAATCATTCGTTGGGCAAGCTAGATGAAAAAAAATCTAAAGCTATCATTCAGGCTTGTGATGAGATTTTAGAAGGAAAATTTGATGATATGTTTCCTTTGGCAATTTGGCAGACAGGGAGTGGTACGCAAACAAATATGAATCTCAATGAAGTGATTGCTAATAGAGCCACTGAAATTATGGGCGGAGACTTTAGAAAAGAAAAACTTGTGCATCCAAACGATCACGTTAATATGTCTCAAAGCTCAAACGATACCTTTCCGACTGCAATGCATATCGTTTCAGTGTTGGAAATCGCTCACAAGCTGTTACCTTCCTTAGATAGGCTTCACGCAACTCTCAAACAGAAATCTGAAGAATTCAAAGATATTATCAAGATCGGCAGGACACACTTACAAGATGCTACACCTTTGACGCTTGGACAGGAATTTAGCGGGTATGTGAGTATGTTGGAGCATTCTAAGGCGCAAATTCAAAATTCTTTAGAGCAGCTTAGAGAATTAGCTATCGGAGGAACTGCTGTGGGAACGGGGATTAATGCCCATCCTAAGCTTGGTGAGAAAGTCAGTGAGGAGCTTTCTAAATTTACGGGAGAAAAATTTGTCTCTTCGCCTAATAAGTTCCACGCACTTACTGCTCACGATGCTTTGGTATTTGCACACGGAGCACTTAAAGGTTTGGCGGCAAATTTGATGAAGATTGCCAATGATGTCCGTTGGCTTGCTTCAGGTCCTAGATGCGGACTTGGGGAGTTGAACATTCCTGAAAATGAGCCTGGAAGCTCAATTATGCCCGGAAAGGTCAATCCGACTCAATGTGAAGCTGTTACGATGGTTGCTGTTCAGGTAATGGGGAATGATGCTGCGATTGGTTTTGGGGCAAGTCAAGGTAATTTTGAACTCAATGTTTTCAAGCCTGTGTTGATTTATAATTTTTTGCAGAGTTTGAGTTTGTTGGCTGATTGTATGGATTCTTTTAATCAACATTGCGCTAAGGGCATTGAACCAAATTTAGAAAAAATTGATTACAATCTCCATCATTCTTTGATGCTTGTTACTGCTCTAAATCCTCATATAGGCTATGAAAATGCCGCAAAAGTGGCTAAAAATGCCCATAAAAAAGGAATCAGTCTTAAAGAATCTTGTGTAGAATTGGGACTTTTGAGTGCAGAAGATTTTGATAGATTTGTCATTCCTGCTAATATGATTAAACCTAAGGAATAGGAGATTGATCTGCGGTATAGATGAAGCTGGTAGGGGTAGTTTATGCGGAAGTATGTTCATCGTTGGTGTTGCTTGTAATGAGGCTAAAGCAAAATGGATGAGTTCTATAGGGATTAAAGATAGCAAAAAACTTTCCAAATCTAAGCGCTTTGAACTTGCTGAAAGATTATTAGAGTCTGAGGATGTGCATATTCATATTGTTGAAAAAACTTGCGCAGAGATTGATGTACAAGGCTTAAGTGCTTGTCTGAGAGAAGCTCTTCAAGAAATTATTGGGCATTTGCTTGCTTTTAGTAGGGATTTTTATATGGATGGTAATACGCTTTTTGGGCTTAAAAGTACAACTGATTATGATTTGAAGTGTTTGGTTAAAGGAGATGATAAAGTTCCTCAAATCTCAGCAGCTTCTATCATTGCTAAGACTTCCAAAGATGCTCAAATGCTCAAATTAGATACGCTTGATCCTCGATATGGTTTTAAAAATAATGCAGGCTATGGAACAAAGAATCATTTAGAAGCTATCAAAGTTTATGGCTACACGCAGTGGCATCGTAAAAGCTTTGCTATAGGTCAAAATCATTAGATTAAATCAATTTAGATTTTTAAGGCATAAGTTTTGAACTGATGTCAAATTTATGATTCTCCTAGCGCGAAATTTATAAAACTTACTGCTTTCCATTTGCCATAAGGTGTTTTTCTTTCATATTCGTAGTTGATAGTAATGATTGTGATCAGTGAAAACTTTTTTTGGATCTTGGCAATTTTTTCTTCAATCATTTCTTGTGTTGGAAAAGCTAGAGCAATGTAGGCACAGGAATCTTGTGTCAAAAAATCACATCCTTCATCATAAAAGAGGGTTTGGTTTTTGCCTAAGAGTTCTAAAAAAATCATATTTTCAAAAATAGCGTGGAAAGATTTGATCGACATAAATGCATAAGGCAGAGAAAAATCATAAAAATAGAGTTTCTTGGATTTGGATTTATCTTCTTTGTGAGGCAAAAAATAAATGGTTTTGGTTGCTTGGAATTCATTGATGCATTCATAGATTTTGTCTTTTGAGATTTTATTTTGTTTTTTTATTTGCGTGTAGATTTGATTGATAGTGATTTTGTGTGCTTGATAGGGAATGATATTTTGGAAAAGGCGAGCATTTGAGTTAAGAGCCAAAAAAATAATTTCTTGTTTTCTGGGTATTTTTTGATATTCGTTGAGGTATTGAATTTCAGGTAAATTTCCATCTTTTAGAAAATGATTAAACAGAGCATTGATAGAAAGATTTTTTTTATCGAAACTGATATATTCTTCGAAACTTAGCGGTTCTATGGCCTTAGATAGAAAGTTTTTGGAAACGTTGATGTTTTGGGACGATGTGATTAAGATCACATTTTCAAGATTTGGAAGAGAGAAACTATCGTGGAAATTATCTACGATGAGTATGTCAATTTTTTTCTCCAAATAAAGTTTGAGCAACAAGGGTTTAATCGATTCTATATCGGTTCTAGGATCGTTGCAGTCAATATAAGCAGGTTTTTTAAAACGCTTAGCAAAATCTAATGCAAGCGAAGTTTTTCCGGATTTGGGAGGACCAAACAGATGGATTTTGTTTGATTTTAGATTGAATCGGCGTGGCAAAATCGTAAAATTTTGTATTTTATCAATGAAGTTTTGTTCCAAGTCTTGCATAATAATCCGTTTTTGTTTTGAAGGATAGCATAATTTCCTTTTAATAAGGAAATGATTTTATAGTAAAAATACGAAAAATAGGATAAAACCTTGACTATCACAATATATTTTTCATATAATGCGCTTTCCAATTTTTGGTAATTACATCTATTTTGATGAGTTCTTTGCAAAGGAAGTAAATAATAATGGAAAAAATCAGACTTAAGCTCAAAGCCTATGATCACAGAGTTTTAGACAGATCTGTCGCATCGATTGTGGAGGCAGTAAAAAGAACAGGTTCAGATATAAGGGGACCTATTCCATTGCCTACGAAAAACAGAAGATATACAGTTTTGCGTTCTCCGCATATTAATAAAGACTCTAGAGAACAGTTTGAAATCAGGGTACATAGCAGGGTTATTGATATTATGTCTGCGACGCCTGAAACAGTGGATAGTCTTATGAAGCTTGATTTAGCTCCTGAAGTTGATGTAGAAGTAACTTCGATGGAAAATAAATAAGGCAAAGGATAGAGAATGGAATTTTTAGTAGAAAAAATTGGTATGAGCAGAACGATAGGTTCTCCAAGTATTCCTGTGACTTTATTGAAAGTTTTCAATGCTAAAGTTTGCCAAGTGTATGAAAATGGTAAAGCATTAGTAGCTTATGCCAATGGCAAGCAATTTAATAAGTCGATAGAGGGGCAGCAAAAAAAATATAATTTGAGCAAAGAATTCAACCATTTTGCGACTTTGATTGTTGCGAACAAAGAAATTGGTGATTTGGATTCTACAGTACTTGAAAATGCCAAAAAGCTTAAGATTACCTTTTATACAAAAGGTCGAGGATTTTCTGGCGCAATGAAACGTTGGAATTTTCAAGGAGGGCCTGCTGCCCACGGAAGTAGATTCCATAGAAGACTTGGTTCGATCGGAAATCGCGAGTGGCCTGGAAGAGTTCAGCCGGGTAAAAAGATGGCAGGTCATTATGGAAATGAAAAAGTCACCGGACAAAATGAAATCGTTTCTTTTGACAAAGAAAGCGGAATTTTGGCTGTCAAAGGTTCTGTAGCAGGATTTTCCGGTGCCTATGGCAAAATATTGATTACAAAATGATAAGGATTAAATAATGAGTAAGGCAGCAGTATTAGATAATCAGCTCAAAAAGATAAGCGAAATCGACTTACCTCAAAAATACGATCAGATTAATGAACATAATTTATATCTTTATGTTAAGTCTTATTCTGCTTCTCTCCGAGCTAATAGTGCAAATGCTAAAAATCGTAGCGAAGTTAGTGGTGGGGGTAAAAAACCTTGGAGTCAAAAAGGTGGCGGAAGGGCAAGAGCGGGAAGTATTACTTCTCCTATATTTGTTGGCGGGGGTGTTTCTCATGGACCTACCAATAATCGAAATTATGATCTCAAAATAAACAAGAAACAAAAAAAGCTTGCGCTTGAATATGCACTCAAACAAAAAGCCGAAAACTCTAAGCTTTATTTGATTGATAGTATTTCGGTTGCTACAGGTAAAACAAAAGATGCGAATGAAATGTTTAAGTCTTTAAATGAAAGAAGTGTTTTGTTTGTTTGTCAAATGAGTGATGAATCCACATTTTTAGCTTTTAGAAATTTGAAGAGTTGTTATTTGGTGGACGCAAATGAATTGAATGCATATTTGGTTGCAGCTTTCAATTCTGTTGTGATGGAAAAAGCGGTCTTTGATGAGATCATTCAATCCAAACGATAGGGAAGGTCAATATGGCAGATATAACAGATATTAAATCAATGCTCTATACAGAGAAATCTTTGTCAATGCAAGAGAGTGGCATAATGGTTGTTCAAACTTCAAGCAAAGTAACGAAAAATCAATTGAAGCAGGTTTTTAAAGATTATTTCGGTTTTACTCCTTTGCGAATCAATTCTTTGAGACAAGAAGGCAAAATAAAGCGTTTTAAAGGAAAAATCGGACAAAGAAATTCGTTTAAAAAATTTTATGTAAAAGTTCCAGAAGATGCGAAGATTCCTTCGCTCGCCGTGTAAGGAGTTAAGAAATGGCAATAAAAACCTATAAACCCTATACCCCTAGCAGAAGGTTTATGTCCGGACTCAGTTCGAAAGATATTACCTCTAAGCCAAGCGTAAAAAAATTGCTTGTAAAGTTGTCAGTAACTGCAGGAAGGAATAGTAATGGAAGAATTACAAGTCGTCATAAAGAAGGCGGAGCTAAAAAACTTTATCGTGTAATTGATTTTAAACGCAATAAATATAATATTGAAGGCAAGGTCGAAGCGATTGAATATGATCCCTATAGAAATTGTAGAATTGCTTTGGTCAGCTACCCTGATGGAGACAAGAGATATATTTTGCAACCCAGCGGTTTGAGTGTAGGCGATGCAATTGTTGCTGCTGAAGCAGGTCTTGATATTAAAACAGGATTTGCAATGAAGCTAAAAAGCATTCCTGTAGGAACCATTGTTCATAATATAGAAATGCATCCAGGTGCCGGAGGTCAATTGGCTAGGAGTGCGGGTGCAAGTGCTCAAATTATGGGTAGAGAAGGAAAATACACTATTCTTAGAATGCCAAGCGGAGAAATGAGATATATTCTTGATGAATGTATGGCAACCATTGGTGTTGTGGGAAATGAAGATTTTATCAATATTTCTATTGGTAAAGCAGGAAGAAACAGACACAGAGGTATCAGACCTCAAACTAGAGGTAGTGCGATGAACCCTGTAGATCACCCACACGGTGGTGGTGAGGGAAAAACAGGTTCTAGTGGTCATCCTGTTTCTCCTTGGGGACTTCCGGCTAAAGGCTATAAAACTAGACGCAAAAAAGCTAGTGATAGATTGATTATTTCTAGAAAGAAAAAATAAGGATATAAAAATGGCAAGATCAGTTAAAAAAGGTCCTTTTATTGATGATTATTTGATGAAAAAAACATTAAAAGCCAAAGAGGGAAAAGATAATAAACCCATTAAAACTTGGTCAAGAAGAAGCACTATACTGCCTGAAATGATAGGTTTTACTTATAATGTTCATAATGGCAGAGTGTTTATCCCAGTTTATGTTACAGAAAATCACGTTGGGTATAAATTAGGCGAATTTGCCCCTACGAGGACTTTTAAGGGGCATAAGGGCAGTGTCCAAAAAAAGATTGGAAAATAAGGAGAGTCTATGAGTAAAGCATTGTTAAGATATATTAGGCTTTCCCCAACAAAAGCCAGATTAGTTGCTAGAGAAGTTCAGGGTATGAATGCAGAACTTGCAATTGCTAGTTTGGAATTTACTCCCAATAAAGCTGCTCGAATTATTTCTAAAGTAATCGCTTCTGCTGTTGCCAACGGCGGATTTGATGCTCAGAATGTTTATGTTACTTCTTGTAGAGTTGATGCTGGTCCGGTTTTGAGAAGATTTATGCCTCGTGCTAAGGGTAGGGCAACACCAATTCGAAAACCAACTTCCCATATTTTGGTCGAAGTGGAAGATAAGCCGATTCAAAAAAACGCAAAGAAAACTTCTGTAAAAAATGAAAATTCTAAGACAATTTCAAAAAAATCTACTAAAGCAAGTAAAAAAACTGAAGGCGAGGATAAGTAATTATGGGACAAAAAGTTAATCCAATAGGTTTAAGATTAGGCATTAACAGAAACTGGATTTCAAGATGGTTTCCAAATACGCAAACCGCACCTTTAAATATTGCTGAAGATTATAAAATAAGAAAGTTCTTAAAAAAAGAGCTTTATTATGCTGGAGTGAGTGAAATTATCATTGAAAGAGCAGCAAAAAAACTTCGCGTGACTGTCGTAGCAGCTAGACCCGGTTTGATTATCGGAAAAAAAGGCGCAGATATTGAAAAGGTTAAGCAATCTTTAAAAATTCTTGTTCAAAAAGATATTTCAATTAATATTAAAGAAGTCAAGCGCCCTCAAGCAAATGCCCAGTTAGCAGCCGAAAATGTTGCGACACAGCTTGAGAAACGTGTCGCTTTTAGAAGAGCAATGAAAAAAGTGATGCAAACAGCCATAAAATCAGGTGCTAGAGGAATAAAAATTAAGGTTTCAGGAAGACTTGCTGGAGCTGAAATGGCAAGAACTGAATGGTATATGGAAGGTCGAGTTCCTCTCCATACTCTTCGAGCTAAAATTGATTATGGATTTGCTGAAGCTATGACTACTTATGGCATTATTGGAGTAAAAGTCTGGATTTTTAAAGGCGAGGTTCTGCAGAAAGGAATCCAACCTGAGAAGAAAGAAGATGAAAAAGATAGCAGAGATGCTAAGACTAAAAGTAGAAGAGGGAGATAATAGCGATGTTGATGCCAAAAAAAACAAAATATAGAAAACAAATGAAAGGCAGAAATAGAGGTAAATCTTTCAGAGGTTCTTCTTTGGCTTTTGGTGATATTGCCATCAAGGCTTTGGAACACGGACGAATTGATTCTAGACAAATTGAATCTGCACGTATTGCAATGACTAGGCATATTAAAAGAGCCGGAAAGGTTTGGATAAGAGTTTTCCCTGATAAGCCTTTGACAGCTAAGCCTCTTGAAACAAGAATGGGTAAAGGTAAAGGTTCTGTGGAAAAATGGGTAATGAATATCAAGCCCGGAAGAATCATTTATGAGATGACCGGTATTGATGAAGCTACTGCTAGAGAAGCTTTAGCTTTGGCTCAAAGCAAACTGCCATTCAAGACAAAAATCATAACCAGTGAGAGTGAAAATGAAGTTTATTGAGTTAAAAGACAAAGAAATAGAAGAATTAAAAAAGATGTTGGTTGAAAAAAAGTCCGAGCTTTTTGAATTGAAATTAAAGCTCAAAACAATGCAATTGAATAATCCCGGTCAAATTGCAGCAGTTAGAAAAGATATCGCTAGAATCAATACTGCGATATCTGCGAAGAAGGATTGAATATGAGTGAAAAACAGCCGCATAAGAGGATAATTCAAGGTAAAGTTGTCAGTAAAGCTGGCAACCAAAGTGCAGTTATTTTGGTTGAAAGAAAAGTTGTTCATCCCAAATACAGAAAAATTGTAAAAAGATTCAAAAAATATACTATACACGATCAAGAAAATTCTGTTAAAGTCGGAGATGTAGTGACTGCAATAGAATGCAAACCTATTTCTAAAACCAAAGCTTTTAGTTTAAAAGAAATTGTTTTGGTGGGGGTATAAAATGATACAAAGTTTTACGAGATTAACCGTAGCCGATAATAGTGGTGCAAAAGAGATTATGTGTATCAAGGTGTTAGGTGGTAGCCACAGAAGGTATGCTAGAGTGGGAGATGTGATTGTAGCATCCGTAAAAAAAGCTATTCCAAATGGGAAAGTCAAAAAAGGACAAGTAGTAAAAGCTGTGATTGTCAGAACAAAAAAAGAAATTCAGAGAGAAAATGGATCTTTGGTTCGGTTTGATGATAATGCTGCTGTTATTTTGGATGCAAAAAAAGAACCCATAGGTACAAGAATATTTGGTCCAGTCAGTAGAGAAGTGCGATATGCAAATTTTATGAAAATAGTATCGTTAGCTCCGGAGGTGTTATAGTGACAAAGTTTAAAATAAAAAAAGGCGACATGGTAAAAGTGATTGCTGGTGATGATAAAGGCAAAACAGGAAAAGTGATTACCTTGTTGCCAAAAACTGCACAGGTGATAGTAGAAGGCTGTAAAATTGCAAAAAAAGCCATCAAGCCCACAGATGATAATCCTAAAGGCGGATTTACGCAAAAAGAAATGCCTATGAGCATTTCAAATGTTAAAAAAGCTGAGGAGAAATAGTTATGTTTGGTTTGAAAAAAATCTATCAGGAAGAAGTGAGGGCAAAATTGACCTCTGAATTAGGAATCAAAAATCCTATGCTTTTGCCAAAGCTTGAAAAAATTATCATCAGTGTAGGTGCTGGCGATTATGCTAAAGATGCCAAAATTATGCAAAATATTGCTGATACTATTTCGCTTATCGCAGGACAAAAAGCTGTGATTACCTTGGCAAAAAAATCAGTCGCAGGTTTTAAGATGAGAGAAGGGATGGCAATGGGCGTGAAGGTTACGCTTAGAGGCAATCAAATGTATAATTTTTTAGAAAAACTTATTGTTATATCTTTGCCTAGAGTGAAAGACTTTAGAGGGGTATCTAGAAATGGGTTTGATGGCAGAGGAAATTATAGCTTTGGTTTGAATGAGCAACTGATGTTTCCTGAAGTGGCTTATGATGATATTATGGTGACTCACGGTATGAATATTACGATAGTTACTTCTACAGATAACGATAAAGAGGCATTCAAGTTGCTCGAACTGCTTGGCATGCCATTTGCAAAAGGAAAATAAAATGGCAAAAAAATCAATGATTGCTAAAACAAAAAGAAAAGCAAAATTTAGTGCAAGAAAATACAGCAGATGTCAGGTATGCGGAAGACCTCATTCTGTTTATAGAGATTTTGGACTTTGTAGAGTATGTTTAAGAAAAATGGGCAACGAAGGGTTGATCCCCGGACTTCGTAAAGCTAGTTGGTAAGGAAAAAATATGGTAAATGATATAATTGCAGATTCATTGACTCGACTAAGAAATGCTTCAATGAGAAGATTAGAGGTTACTAATCTTTATTACGCCAAGATTGTTGTTTCTATTCTTGATGTATGCAAGGCAAAAGGTTTTGTAAAAGATTATAATGTTAATGATAAAGATGGAAAGCAATCTATTTCTGTTCAATTGGCATACGATGAAAGAGGGTATCCTCTCATCAATGAGATCAAGAGGATCAGTAAGCCAGGTAGAAGAGTCTATAAGGGACGGAATGAATTGAAGAAATTTAAAAACGGGTATGGCACGATTGTAGTCAGCACCAGCAAGGGTGTGATTGCCAATGAGGATGCTTACAAGCAAAATGTAGGCGGTGAAGCGCTTTGCAGCATATGGTAGGAGAAAAATAATGTCAAGAGTTGGAAAAAGACCTATTAGCATTCCAAATACGATTCAAACAATCGTTGAAGGAAGCAAAATTGTGTTTAAAAATGGTAAGATTACCAAAGAGCTCGAAACTTATGGAAGGGTTCAAATCAGCTTGAATGGGAATGAATTGAGTTTTCAATCTATAGATAGTGAATCACAATCTAGGGCATATTGGGGAACTTACAGAGCTTTAGCGAATAATATTGTTATAGGTATGACTTCAGGATTTAGCAAAGTACTTGAAATTAATGGTGTTGGCTATAAAGCTGCTGTTGCGGGTAAAACTCTTGAGCTTGCCTTAGGGTTTAGCCATCCGGTTAAATACCCTATACCTGAAGGTATTGAAATAACAGTTGATAAAAATACAATAACCATTAAAGGTAGTGATAAACAGCAAATCGGGCAGATTGCAGCAGAGATAAGAGAATTTAGGCCTCCAGAACCTTATAAGGGTAAAGGAATCAAATATAACGATGAGATAATCATACGTAAAGCCGGTAAAACTGCCAAAAAATAATTTAGGGGTATGAAGATGACAAGTAAGACTTTAGAAAGAAAAAAGAAACTTAGAGAAAAAAGAAAGCTTAGAGTCAAAGGTAAATTATTTGGAACAAATCTTAAACCTAGAATCAGCGTTTTCAGATCAAATAAATATTTATATGCACAGGCTATTGATGATGCAGGACATAGAACGCTTGTATGTGTTGATGGAAAGAAGATGGGTTTAGGCAACAATAAAGAAGATGCCAAAAACATCGCTAAAGCATTTGCAGAAAATTTAAAACAAGCTGGTATCAGTGAGGCTGTTTATGATAGGAATGGTTATTTATACCACGGCGTTATTGCTACTTTTGCAGAATCTCTAAGAGAAAATGGCATAGCCCTTTAAAGGAAAAATATGGAAATTAATAGAGAAGAATTCAGTGAAGTTGTTGTGAATATCGGGAGAGTTACAAAAGTTGTCAAAGGCGGAAGAAGATTTCGGTTTAATGCCCTTGTGGTCATTGGAAATAAAAATGGTCTTGTCGGATTTGGTTTGGGCAAGGCAAAAGAGGTTCCTGATGCAATTAAAAAGGCAGTTGATGATGCTTTTAAAAATATTATTCAAGTGAATATTAAGGGTACAACTATTCCTCACGATATTGAACATAAATATAATGCAAGTAAAATTCTCTTGAAACCTGCAAGCGAAGGAACTGGAGTTATTGCAGGGGGTTCTGCAAGACCAGTGATTGAATTGGCTGGAATTAAGGATATTTTGACAAAATCTTTAGGTTCGAATAATCCTTATAATGTTGTGAGGGCAACTGTTGATGCACTTGCTAGAATCAAGATATAAGGAGTTTTTATGTCATTAGAAAATTTAAAACCGGCTTTTGGGAGCGTAAGGGACATTAAACGAGTGGGTAGAGGTCAAGGAAGTGGTATGGGAAAAACTTCTACTCGAGGAGGAAAAGGGCAAACTGCTAGAAGCGGTTATAAAGCAAAAAGAGGTTTTGAGGGCGGACAACAACCCCTTCAAAGAAGATTGCCCAAAATCGGCTTTAGGACAAAGATTCAAAAGCCTTATGTTATTAACATAGAGAAATTCAAAAATATCGCCGACCTTTCTGAAATTACTTTTGAAACAATAAGAAGTGTGCATAAATTTCCTTCTTATATAGAAAAAATTAAAATTATTGGAGTAAGTTCCCATAATTTATCAGAGAAAATTAAAGATGAACGAATTAGGACTAGCGGACAAAAATAATGAATAAAACAATTATCGGTAAAATATTTATCACTTTAGGGTTTTTGTTTTTATACAGAATCTTGGCATATATACCTATCCCCGGAGTTGATTTGGCGGCGATCAAAGCTTTTTTTGATAATAATTCTGGCAATGCTTTAGGTTTGTTTAATATGTTTAGCGGGGATGCAGTTTCTCGTTTGAGCATCATTTCACTTGGAGTTATGCCCTACATTACAGCTTCGATTGTAATGGAGTTGCTTGCAGCAACATTTCCAAATTTGGCAAAGATGAAAAAAGAGCGTGATGGAATGCAAAAATATATGCAGATTGTTCGTTATGCTACAATTTTTATTACTCTCATACAAGCAGTAAGTGTTTCGTTTGGTCTTAGAAGCATCGGAAATGGACCAAATGGTGCAATTATGATTGATATGCAGACATTTTTAATTATTTCTACTTTTTCTATGCTGACTGGTACAATGCTTTTAATGTGGATTGGAGAGCAGATTACTCAAAGAGGGGTTGGGAATGGGATTAGTTTGATTATCTTTGCAGGTATCGTTTCGGGTATCCCTTCTGCAATTGCTGGAACATTCAATCTTGCCAATACTGGGGTGATTAATTTCTTAGTGCTTATTGGTATATTTGTGATTATTTTAGCTACGGTTTTTATCATCATTTATATTGAGCTTGCCGAGAGAAGAATCCCTGTTTCTTATGCAAGAAAAGTCATTATGCAAAATCAAAACAAACGCATTATGAACTATATTCCGATCAAACTTAATTTAAGCGGTGTTATTCCGCCAATTTTTGCTTCAGCCTTATTGGTATTTCCATCAACAATCTTGCAGGCTTCTTCAAATAAGACAATACAGGCCATAGCAGATTTTTTAAGCCCTCATGGGTATGCATACAATGTCTTGATGTTTTTGTTGGTGATATTTTTTGCCTATTTTTATTCATCTATCGTTTTTAATTCAAAAGATATCGCTGATAATTTGAAACGTCAGGGTGGCTATATACCTGGAATGAGACCAGGGGAAGGCACTTCTTCATTCTTAAATTCGGTTGCGAGCAATCTTACTTTTTGGGGTTCATTGTACTTAGCTTTAATTTCTACATTACCTTGGATACTTGTTAAGGGGATGGGGGTTCCGTTTTATTTCGGAGGGACTGCCGTTTTGATTGTTGTTCAAGTGGCTATAGATACGATGCGAAAAATAGAGGCTCAAATTTATATGAATAAATATAAAACATTGAGTGCGGTAGGTTTTTAGTGTCTATTAATATTAGGAATACCAAAGAGATAGATTTTTTACGCAAGCCTAATTATATCGTTGGTCAGACGCTAAAGCTTTTGCAAGATTATGCACAAGAGGGTATCACTCTTTTGGAGCTTGATAAAATAGCTGAAGATTTTATCAGAAAAAATAGAGCAAGACCTGCGTTTAAGGGTTTATATGGCTTTCCTAATGCGGTTTGTATTTCTGTTAATTCTGTCATTATTCATGGAATTCCCAATGACTATTCGTTAAAATCTGGCGATATTGTGGGATTTGATGTGGGTGTTGAATTAGATGGATGGTATGGAGATGCAGCTGTTACTGTGGGTGTAGGAAAGATTTCTCAAAAAGATTGCGAGCTTATAGCTTGCGCTAAAGATACTTTATATGAAGCTATTGACCATATAAAAATAGGTCTTAGATTTAAAGAATTAAGTAAAATTATTGAGGATTGCATTCTAAAGAGAGGTTTTGTTCCTTTAAGGGGTTTTTGTGGTCACGGTATTGGCAGAAAACCTCACGAGGAACCTGAAATACCGAATTATTTAGATGGAAAGGTTATGACTTCTGGTCCTAAAATCAAGGAAGGGATGGTTTTTTGTCTGGAGCCTATGATTTGCCAATTAGATGGAGAGCCAAAAATTCTTCCCGATAAATGGGGCATAACATCTATTGATGGACTCAATGGAAGTCATTATGAACATACCATTGCAATTATAAATGGGAAACCTGAAATACTTACGGAGATATAAAGATGGCTAAAGATGATATTATAGAGGTGGATGGAAAGGTTTTGGAAGCTTTGCCCAATGCCACTTTTAAAGTCGAGCTGGATAATAAGCATATTGTATTGTGTCATATTGCCGGAAAAATGCGAATGCATTATATTAAAATCTTGCCTGGAGATAAAGTAAAGATTGAACTCACTCCTTATAGTCTAGATAAGGGCAGGATTACATTCAGATATAAATAAACTAAGAAGCTTTTAAACTTAATTTAGCTATTATTATAGCTTTTTAAGTCTTCGATTTATAAAATAGGGCTTTAAAAAGATTTTATGCTTTTGCATAAATTAAGGAGAAACAAAATGAAAGTTCGACCTTCGGTTAAAAAAATGTGTGATAAATGTAAAGTTATCAAGAGAAAAGGTGTTATTCGAGTAATTTGCTCGACTCCAAAACATAAACAAAGACAAGGATAAAATATGGCTAGAATTGCTGGTGTAGATTTGCCAAAAAAGAAAAGAGTTGAATATGCTCTTACTTATATTTACGGAATAGGACTAAAAAGCTCTAAAGATATTTTGAACGCCGTGAATATATCTTTTGATAAGCGAGTTAATGATCTCAGCGAAGATGAAGTCTCTGCAATTGCTAAAAAAATTCAAGAAGACTACATGGTTGAGGGTGATTTAAGAAAAAAAGTTCAAATGGATATCAAATCATTAATGGATCTCGGAAATTATCGTGGTCTTCGTCATAGAAAAGGATTGCCCGTGCGAGGTCAAACCACTAAAAATAACGCTCGCACAAGAAAAGGCAAGAAAAAAACAGTAGGTAGCAAATAAAGGAGGCTAATTTATGGCTAAAAGAAATACAGCAACTAAAAAAAGAATAATTAGAAAAAATATAGCTAAAGGAATTGTTTGCATATCTGCTTCATTCAATAATACCAATGTTACGATTACTGATGAAATGGGAAATGTGATTTGTTGGTCAACCGCAGGCGGACTTGGCTTTAAGGGTTCTAAGAAATCAACGCCTTATGCAGCCCAACAGGCTGTTGAAAACGCAATGGCTAAAGCAAAAGAACACGGAATCAAAGAGGTTGGTATCAAGGTTCAAGGACCTGGTAGCGGTAGAGAAACAGCCGTAAAAAGCGTTGGAACAGTTGAGGGAATTAAAGTTCTTTGGATAAAAGATGTTACACCATTGCCCCATAATGGTTGCAGACCTCCAAAAAGAAGAAGAGTGTAAGGGAGTATAGAATGGCAAGATATAGAGGACCCGTTGAAAAGTTAGAAAGACGATTTGGAGTATCGCTGGCTTTAAAAGGCGAAAGAAGATTGGCAGGCAAGAGTGCTTTGGATAAAAGACCTTATGGTCCGGGACAACACGGGCAAAAAAGAGGTAAGATTTCTGAATATGGCTTGCAACTTCGAGAGAAACAAAAAGCTAAAGTAATGTATGGTATTTCTGAAAAACAATTCAGGGCTATTTTTGTTGAGGCAAATAGACTTGATGGCAATACTGGGGAAAATCTTATTCGTTTGATTGAAAGAAGGCTTGATAATGTCGTTTATAGAATGGGATTTGCAACTACTAGAAGATTTGCCCGCCAATTGGTGTCACACGGGCATATTCTTGTAGATGGTAAAAGAGTCAATATTCCTTCGTATTTTGTACGCATAGGGCAAAAAATTGAAATCACAGAAAAGGCCAAAAATAATAATCAGATTATTCGAGCTATCGAATTAACTTCGCAAACAGGCATAGTTCCTTGGGTGGATGTGGAAAAAGATAAGAAATATGGTATTTTTACCCGTTATCCTGAAAGAGAAGAGGTTGTGATTCCGATAGAGGAAAGGCTCATTGTTGAGTTGTATTCTAAATAATTAGGCGGTGAAAGAATGAAAACTATTAAAACGGCTCCCTATATTCCTACGGATATCAATATAGAAGAGATCAGTAAAAACAGAATTAAAATATCAGCCTATCCTTTTGAGTCTGGATACGCCATTACTTTAGCTCATCCGATCAGGAGATTGCTACTTTCAAGCTCAGTTGGCTATGCTCCTATTGGTCTAAAGATTGAAGGCGTTGCACACGAATTTGATTCTGTTAGAGGCATATCAGAAGATGTTTCTCCTTTTATTGTTAATTTAAAAAATATTCGGTTTGTTAATAAATCTTTAGAAGACAATGATCGTCAGGTTGTAGTCGAGTATTCTTTCAAGGGTCCTATGGGGCTTACCGGAGCAGATTTGGTCAATGATGTTTTAGATGTTGTAAATAAAGATGCATATTTGGCTACCATCAATGAGGATGCTGTTCTCAATTTTTCTATTATCGTTCAAAAAGGCATTGGTTATGTCCCAAGTGAAGATGTCAGAGGCATTGTCCCTGAAGATTATATTCCTCTTGATGCGTATTTTACTCCTGTCAAAAAAGCAGTATATGAAATAGAAAATGTTTTGGTAGAAGATAATCCCAGTTATGAAAAAATAATTTTTGATATAGAGACAGATGGTCAAATTGAACCCTATAAAGCCTTTCAAGAGGCTATTGCAGTTATGCATTTGCAAATGAGTATTTTTGGTGCAGATGTGACTGCTGTCCCTGCTGTTTCTAAAAACTCTTCAGATGAAACCGTGGAATTGAAAGATTTGATGGTAAAAATCGATATGCTTAATTTAAGCGCACGATGCTTTAATTGTCTCGATAGAACAGGGATCAGATATGTCGGAGAATTGGTTTTAATGAGTGAAAACGATTTAAAAAATATTAAAAATATGGGTAAAAAATCTTATGATGAGATTGCAGAAAAACTTCAGGAATTGGGTTATCCTGTAGGTTCTGAGCTACCTGATGAATTAGTATTGTCTTTGAATAAAAAAATTATAAAGATGAAAAATTAAGGAGACAAAATGAGACATAATCACGGATATAGAAAGCTTGGTAGAACTTCTTCCCATAGAAAGGCTTTATTAAAAAATTTAGCAATCGCTTTGATTGAGCATAATAAAATAGAAACAGGCATTTTTAAAGCCAAGGAATTACAGTCTTATGTTGAGAAGCTTGTAAGTATAGCAAGAGTAGATAATTTCAATTCTCATCGTTTTGTATTTGCCTATTTGCAAAGTAAGTCTGCCACAAAAAAATTGATTGCTGAAATAGCCCCTAAGTATGTTGATAGAAAAGGTGGTTATACTAGAATCCAACGAACTCGTCTTAGAAGGGGTGACGCTTCTTCTATGGCTATTATAGAGTTTGTTTAAATCGGAACTTTTCCGATTTAATAAATTCATCTTCTTTTGCTTCATAAAATATTTTATAAAAACATATTTATTTTTACTTTTATGGTATATTCTTCTAGAGAAAAAATACTTGAGGATTTTATCAGATGGCATCATTAACCCCACAAGAATATGCAGTGATTGTAGAGAAAGGCACAGAAGCTCCATTCAGCGGAGAATATAATGATTTTTATCAAGAAGGCATTTATGTGTGCAAACAATGTGGGGCAGAGCTTTATACTTCTGAAGCTAAGTTTAAATCTGGCTGTGGTTGGCCTAGTTTTGATGATGAGATTCAAGGAGCAATTAAGCGTCAAGTTGATGCTGATGGAAGGCGTACTGAGATAGTATGCGCAAATTGTGGCGGTCATTTGGGACATGTATTTATTGGTGAAGGTTATACAGACACAAATACTAGACATTGTGTAAATTCCGTGTCTATCAAGTTTATTCCAAAGAATTTTTAGGTATTTCAGATGCAAAATATTTACAATAGTTTGGAAGTTTTGGATAAGCGAGCTATTGAAAAATATTGTCTGACTGAAGATATTTTAATGGAAAATGCTGCAGTTTCAATCCATCAGTTGATCTCAAAAATTACCCATCATCGAAGTGTTATTATCATTGTTTGTGGAGGAGGAAATAATGGGGGCGATGGATATGCTCTAGCTAGGAGATTGATGGGGGATTATGTCGTCAGATTGTTCATTGTTAAAGAACCTAAGACCAAAATGTGCCAATTGCAATACCAAAGAGCTATGGAAGCTCAAGTTGAAGTCATCAAAAAGATATTTCCCTGCGATATTATCGTGGATTGTTTATTTGGAAGTGGTTTTGCTGGAGAGCTTTTGCCTGATTTTAAAAAAATTATCTTAAGTATGAATAAAGCAGCTAGGATAAAGATTGCTTGCGATATCCCCAGTGGTATTGATAAAGATGGGAATATATCTGATGTTGCTTTTGAGGCGAATTGGACTGTAAGTATGGGAGCGCTTAAAAGTTCTTTGTTTAGCGATGAAGCTAAAGATTATATCGGAGAGATTGTCGTTGGAGATTTGGGTATTAGTAGAAATCTTTATGAAATCAGTTCAAACATTCGTCTTCTTGAAAAAAAAGATATGCGCCTACCTTGTCGGAATAAAGCAAATGTTCATAAAGGGAACTTTGGTCATCTGTGTGTTTATGTCGGAGAAAAAACCGGAGCAGGGCTTTTGAGTGCTTTAGCAGGAATGGCTTTTGGGGTAGGGCTTGTAAGTGTTATTGGCAAGGGCTTTCAACCTCCTGTTGAATTAATGTGTGTTGATAAGATTCCTCAGAATGCAAACGCATTTGCCATTGGTATGGGGATGGGAGATGTGCCTGAAATTTTAGGCGAGATGCTTGAAAAATCTTCTTGCGTCTTGGATGCTGATTTATTGCATCAAGAAAATTTAAAAGACATATTGGAAACTTATGAAAATCTCGTTCTAACTCCCCACCCTAAAGAGTTTGTCTCTCTTTTGAAAATTACAGGTTTTGGATCGATAGAATTGGATGTCTTTTTGAAAAATAGGATGGAAATTTTACGTGAATTTGGTGTCAAATACCCTAAGATTGTTACTTTGTTAAAAGGGGCCAATACGTTGATTGTTCAAAATGATAGGATTTATATCAACACATTTGGAACTCCAAATTTATCCAAAGGGGGGAGTGGAGATGTGCTTGCAGGACTTATAGGAGCTCTATTGGCACAGGGCTATGAATTATTAGATGCAGCCATCAGCGCTTCTTTAGCCCATTCTTTTGCAGCTAGAATAGAAAAATCAAGTTATGGATTAACTCCTTTAAAATTAATAGAAAATATTAAAAATATAATTTAATATTTATCAAAAAGTTTATTCTTATGGTATAATCGAAATCAATATTTAAGATATAAAGAGGTTGGAATGATGCAAAGGGATTGCGTGAGTCCCACAAAGCTTGAAAATAGAATCAAAAAGATTGTCCATAAACCTTTTTTTAAAATAGCCTTGTTTTCAACCACTTCTATGACTGTTTTAGGCAGCGTTGTTATCGCACCTTCTCTGCCAGCTCTTCAAAGCCATTTTCAAAATATTGCAGGCATTGATTTTTTATCCAAACTTGTTTTGACACTTCCTGCTCTTTTTGTGATGCTTTTTTCTCCTTTGAGCGGTTATTTGCTTGATCGTTACGGCAGGATTAAATTTTTGTTTCCGGCTATGGCAATATGGAGTCTTTCAGGCTTTTCAGGCTTTTTTTTGGATAATATTTATCTGATTTTAGTTTCTAGAGCAATTTTTGGAATCGCAACAGCTTTTGTAATGACGGGTGCTACAGCTTTAGTAGGGGATTATTATCTTGGAGAAGATAGGCAAAAGGCACTTGGATTGCAAGGATTTGCTACAGCAGTAGGAAGCGCTGTTTTTATCAGTTTAGGGGGTTATCTTTCGAGTATTGATTGGCGCTATCCATTTTTGGCTTATCTCTTGGGTATTGCTATTGCTATTTTTGCATATACAAAGCTTTTTGAGCCACATCGAAAAAAAACAAAAAAAACACATAAAGAAGTTGAAGGCTCCAATCAAAAATTTAATTTTTTGATGTTTTTACCAGTTTATTTGCTTGTATTCTTTTGTATGGTCGCTTATTATATTTCTCCAACACAAATCCCATTTTTTATTGTTCATAATCTTGGAAAAAATGGAGATATCGTAGGTATTTCAATGTCAGCTTCATCGATTGCCTATGGTGTTTTTTCTTTGTTTTATAATCGTTTTAGAAATATTTGGAGTATTTATGGGATTTATGCTTTGGGTCTTTTTTTGATGGGAACTTGTTTTTTGCTTTTGTATGTGTTTCACAATTATTTAATTGTGATGGTATCTTTGATGTTTTTGGGTGCAGGGGGCGGATTACTCATCGTTAATAGCAGTTCTTATCTTTTATCGATTGCACCTGAAATGCAACGTGCCAAAGCGCTTGGATTTTTTGCCAGTGCAATTTTTTTGGGACAATTTTTTTCTCCTTTGATGACCCAACCGATTGTAGATAGAATGAGTATTTTGGGTTTATTTTTAATATTTACTTGTTTGCTTTATATGCTTGGTTTATTTTTTATTTTTAAAAGCAGAATGAAAAAAAATTTTAGAAAGTTGCAGAGCTAAAATTTTTCCAATACATCATTAGTATTGCAATCAAAACACCACCCCTCTTCAGATAAGATTGATTTTTTAAACAATTGATAAATTTCTTTTTTATAGCTTGTTAAGTTTGATTTTGCAAAGAAAGTCACAAGATCTTATAAATTTTTTATACAGACATTGTTTTTGATACCACACCTTGAAATAATCATATAAACAAATTTTATATTTATTTGAAAAGATAAAATCAGAATATATTTTATAAAAAATTAATAATGATTATTATAGTATTGCAATTGTTTAAAATTTTATTTGTTGAAAGGTTATAAATGAAAAAAATCAGAAAAATGTTTTTTTTAGGTTCTATTATTATGTGTCCTTTATTTGCATTTAGTGATGATGTTTCACAAGGACAGGAAGAAAAATCCTATGTGCTTAAAAAATCCGTTGTTTCTGCATCTGGTTTCGCACAAGATATTAAAGATGCACCTGCTTCTATTGCTTCTATCAGTGAAAAAGACTTGCAGGAGGTTGATTATCACGATTTGGCTGAGGCTATTTATAATGTACCGGGTGTAGATATTGGAACCGGACAGGGAAAAACGGGTGGGTATGAGATTTCTATCCGAGGCTTACCTGCATCTTATACTCTTTATTTGATGGATGGGTTGCGTCAAAATGTTGGGGGGGATGTGGGGACTCAAAACTACGGATGGGCACAGGCATTGAATGTTTTTATGCCTGTGAGACTGGCTATTGAACGCATCGAAGTGATTCGAGGACCTATGAGTACGCTTTATGGTAGTGATGCTTTAGGAGGGGTTGTGAATGTGATTGTCAAAAAGCCCAATATGGATAATTATGAAAATGCGATTGAATTTCAAAGTACTATCAATGAAAGAAAAGAATTTAGCAATTATTATGGTGTGAATTTTTATAGTTCGGGACCTTTGATTAAAAATAAACTCGCCTATCAGATTAGGGGAAGCTATGTCTATAGAAATCCTTCGGATGTTACATTTTCATATACCGATATTGATGGTGTGAAAAAAACTGCTTCTCCTGGATATATTGGGAATCCGACTGAAGGTAATATCTATAATTTGGGTTTAAGACTTGCTTATGCAATGGATGAAAAGAATTATTTTTATTTTGATGTTGCAAATGGCTATCAGAATTATGATAATCGTAAAAAGCAACTTGGAGATTTTACTTCTTCTCCAAAATTTTATGTGACTTACCGTACTAATTATGTGCTTGCTCATTTGGGTAGTTATGATTGGGGGCAAACAAAAACAACCTTGCAATATAACAATACTGTCAATCGCGGGCGTGTCGTGCCTTATCAAAAATCTCTTATAGATGATTCACACGAAAATAGAGATATTAAAGGCAATGATATGATTTTACAAAGTCAAGCTACAATGCCAGTCTATACAAATAAATGGTTTGCTGATACAGTTACGGTAGGGGTGCAATATTGGCTACAAACTTTTCACGATTCTCCCTATGGGACAAATCCTTATCCTTGGAGTCACGATTCCACTAAAATTGGCAAAAACACCGATAAAACGCTTGTCAATACCAATTATATTCGTTATGCCAATCCTAAGGGAATTAACACACTCAAAAATCAAGCTGCGATTTATTTGGAAAATGAGAGTGTTTTTATAGATGATGTGATCTTGACACTTGGAGCCAGATATACTTATGATCAGCAATTTGGACACAATATTTCGCCTAGAGCATATTTGGTTTATAATGCCTTGGATTGGTTTCAGCTTCGAGGGGGTGTTTCAACAGGTTATAAACAGCCTTATATTAGCGAGACTACAACGTCTGCTTTTGGTTATGGTGCTCAAGGAGGGCTTCCATTTTTGGGCAATCCAGATTTAAAACCTGAAACATCAATTAGCTATGAAGCGGGGTTTGCATTTGATTTTTCTCATTTTGGTTTTGGAGCCACTTATTTTCGTAATGACTATAAAGACAAGATTAATCGCGATTCCCTCAACTATGGAGAAGGAACTTGTAGCAATCCTTATGTAGTAGGACACGATAAAGCGACTACGGGATGTAGTATCAATGTCAATGTAGATCGTGCTTATACACAGGGCGCAGAAGTGGTTTTCTCACTCAAGCCTCTATATGGATTCAGTTTGAATGCTAATTATACTTTTACCTATAGCGAACAACTTACAGGCAAAAAAAAGGGCGATCCCGTTACGAATACGCCTAAACATCAAGCGAATGTAAATCTTAATTATGACTTATTTGGTAAGGCTGATATTTATTTGCAAGGTGTTTATAAATCTGAAAGATATCGCAATGCAGGGAAAAATGAAAAGGCAATTGCTGAGAAGTGGGGGGAATATTTGTCAAAGTGGTTTAAGCCTTATTATGCATTGAATTTGGGTGTAAATTACAGAATCAATAAGACATTTCGAGTGAGTTTGGGGATTCAAAATTTATTGGGCACAAATTTTATTGATTATCGAGCCTATGGTAAAAATAAAAGTAATGAAGATAGTTTAATCAATCTGTGGAATGCCAGCTATGAAGGCAGGCGCTATTTTATTACGCTTGGAGCAAGATTTTAATCTTACTCACTTGTTTTGTTGGTGTTTGAGATTCATAAAAATTTTTCATTTTTTTGAATTCTTGACAATAATATTGCAAAATCTCTATTTTTTAAAATCTTTTTCTTTAGGAGTGGGCGGGTTCTACTTGCGAAACATCGCTCACTCCCTTCCTAAGACCTACCCCCACCCACTACACACTTTTTAAATGCAAATTTCCAAAACCTATTTCTTATCTGCTAATGCTTTAATGTAAAAGTTAAAATTGTGTTTTGATTTTTTCTTAAAAGCGTGACAGGGGTTACAGGGTTGTTAAGGGACATAAGTATTACCCACCCGCCCATAAAGCGGTCTTTTCAATTTAAGCCCCCTTGTCCCTTAAAAGGCGAAGCCTTAGGAATAAAATAATTTTTGAAAAAGCATTTGTGAAAATCAAGTTTTTACAAAATCTCTATTTCTTATCTGCTAATGCTTTAATGTAAAAGTTAAAATTGTGTTTTGATTTTTTCTTAAAAGCGTGACGGGGGTTACAGGGTTGTTAAGGGACATAAGGGGGCGGTCTTTTCAATTTAAGCCCCCTTGTCCCTTAAAAAGGCGAAGCCTTAGAAATAAAATAATTTTTGAAAAAGCATTTGTGAAAATCAAGTTATTTTAAAAAAATAGAGATTTTAAAAAGATCTTATCTGTTATGTTAGAAAGGAATAAAAATCTAAAGAATAAAACCCCTTCCCAGATGGCTAAGGCACATCACAAATCAAGCTGCTCTGCTGTGTTCCCACCCTGAAGCATTATCCTAATCTGCAATTGCATAGGTCTGAAAAGAGGCAATACAATTCTACACTCTTAGGGCTTAAAATTTTGTAAAACAATTAAGGTTTTTTTATCTCCAAATTATATTTGATCAAAGCACCCAAACGATAGAATCCGTGAATAAACTTTCCATAAGGCATCATTATAAATAACGCCAACACCGTACTTAAATGAAATAATATTAAAAATGCCATTCCCTGACTTTCTCTAAAAATCATTAAAATCAAGCCGCTTAAAGAAACAATAAACAGACTAAAAATAAAAGCGTAATCCATTCCCATTGTTTTGAGAGATTTCAATCTGGCATCAGCAATCAGTTTTAAAATAAAAAGCCCTAAGGTCCCGATACAAAGAGATATGCCACCAAAAGTTCCAAACAACTTGGGCAAACTCAAAAATGCATAAGGGGCGTGAAGATTTAAAAAATGCTCGTAAAATGCGCCTAAAGATGTCGCCACAAAACAAGACAAAAAACCATAAAATGTAAAATGATGAAATATTTTTCTAAGACTAGAACGCTCATCTTTTGGGTATGTACACCCATCATTATTATGTCCTCCCAAATATTTCAAAGAAAATGCATCAAAAAAAGCTTGGCAAATAGAACTTGAGGTAATTTCTTCTTTTTTTTGAATATGAGAAAAAAATCTTACAAAACCCGCTCCCAAAGCGCAAAAAACAAATACCCCGACGATACCAAAAGTCCATACCATCAGATGATAAGGAACAATCCTGTAAAAATCTCCTTCATAGTCCCCTAAAGGAAAATCCGCACGATGCGATAAGAATGCCATAAAAAATACTGCAAAAATACAAGCAAGCAACACGATAGAGACAAAAAAGCCATTTTTTTCAAAAACTTTCCCAATCCATCGAGGATAAGCAAATTTTTGATAACTCATTGCCCTAATATCGCTAAATTGACTTGGTATATTCACATTAAATTCGTGCGGTGGTGCATATTGACAAGCATAGAAACACTCCCCGCACTGATGGCATAAATTTGCCAAATAATCAATATCTTTCCATTCAAAACTTCTTCTTTTTTCCATAGCCGGAAAAACGGCACAAAAACCTTCACAATATCTACACGAATTGCAAATAACACAAGAATTTTTCGCTGACTCATAAATTTCTTTTTCATCAAAACCAATTTGCTTCATTTTTTTCCCTCAAAAGAATTTTGCCGCATTTTCTCCGGCTATTTTTCCAAACACTGAACCTATAGACATTCCAAATCCTGCTACATACCCTTTGGATAAAATATTGCCAGCCATTATTTCTCCGGCTGCAAAAAGGTTTTTACACACACTCCCATCTTCTTTCACAATTTGAGCATTTTTGGTCACTTTAACGCCCAAATAAGTAAAGGTTATTCCTGGACGTAAGGGGTAACAATAAAAAGGAGGTGTATCGACTTTTTGCGCCCAATGGGTTTTTTCAATTTCCAATCCTTTGGTTTTACACCCATCCAAAATCATATGATCAAACTTAGAGGGGACTACGCTGTTATTATAATCAGATACGGTTTTTTCCAAAGCGTTCTTATCTAACTTCAAAATCTCTGCCAAATCTGCAATACTTGAAGCCACTATCGGCGGAAACAAAGAAGGCATATATTTATCCAAAACCTTTGAATCAGTTATACAATAAGCAATCTGATCTGGCTGATTAGCAACAAGTCTCCCCCAAATCGCATATCTCTTGGGCCAAAAATCTTCCCCTTCATCATAAAATCTTTGAGCATTCTTATTAACTACAATCCCCAAAGAAACGCAATCTACTCTTGATACAATCCCTCCATCATATTTAGGTGCTCTTGCATCAATGGCAACCATATGCCCTTGCGTAGGATCTCCTAGAATTTTGGCACCCTCTTTTTTCAAAACTTTAAGCATCAACCCTTGATTATACCGAGTCCCCCGAATCAAAAAATTATCTGCCCTTGCTCCCCACGCTTCTTTAAGCCAAGTGAGATTGGATTCAAAGCCACCTGAAGCGATCACATAAGATTTTGCTTTGATTTTTTTGGTTTCGCCTGTTTTTTTATTTCGAACCAAAATATATTTGCAAATATCATCTTGAATACACAAATCTAAAGCCTCACACTCATAAACCACCTCAATACCAAGCCGTTTGGCTGCGTGGTAATAAGCGTTAAGCAAAGCCTTTCCGCCTCCTAAAAAAAAAGCATTTGTCCTTCCCAACTGGAGAGTGCCTCCAAGACTAGGTTGGAATCTCACTCCGTAAGATTTGGCCCATTGAACGATCTTTGGAGTTTGAGAAATCACAAAACGGGCATATTCTTCATTCGTCTCCCCCTCGCTCACGCGATATACATCTTCATAAAATTCATCTTCAGTATAACTCCCGCTTAAAACATCTGTAGGTTCGGTATGCATCGAACGAAGATTTCTAGTATGCTGGGAATTGCCTCCTCTCCAATCCTTTGGCGCAGTTTCCAAAACAAGTACTTTGCCCCCGTTTTCTTTTGCCGATAATGCCGCACAAAGTGCTGCATTTCCTCCGCCTACAATCAAAACATCACAATCAAGCTGTTCCATAATGCTATCCTTGCTTTCAAGCACAATTTATGGCTTTTAAAATTCACACTGATAGATTAATATTTTTTAGCTTAATGTATTCTTTTGTATTCAATAAAATACAATTAATATTCACTCTCTTTGCGGCGGTGATAAACCCCACCTTTTCTAAAAAGTGTCCAACTTGCCAACAAGCTACACAAAGCCGCTATACTCAGCCAAATGCCAGGCATAGCACTATTACCTGTAGTATGAATCAGATAGGTTGAAATCGCAGGCGTAAAGCCTCCAAAAATTGCTACTGCAATCGAATACGAAAGCGAAAAACCAAGCGCCCTCACCTGAGGAGGCATAATTTCAGAAAGTCCGACAACCATAGCTCCGTTATAACTCCCAAAAATAAAACTGAACCATAACTCAACAATTACAAGATTGGTAAAGCTAATATGATGGACCAAAAAATACATCATTGGATAAGCGCTAATAAGGTTAAGAAACGTAATGACCATCAAAATCGGTTTTCTCCCGATTTTATCGCTCAAAGCCCCTGCAACAGGCAGCCAAAAAAGATTACTAAGCCCCACAATAGCAGTCACGATAAAACTATCAAGTCTAGAGAGATGCAACACTCTATTGGCAAAAGTAGGCGTGTAGGCAGTAATGAAATAAAAAGTAACCGTCGTCATCATTACAAATAAACTCCCCAAAACTACAACCTGCCAATTTTCGACCATATTTTTCAACATTGCGCTCAATTTTTTAGGGGCTTGATGCGCTCTTGCTTTGAATTCAGGGGTTTCTTCCAAAGTACGTCTAATGATGAATAAAAAAGGTACAACCAAGCAACCAAAAATAAAAGGAATCCTCCATCCCCACTCACTCACAATCTGATCACCCAAATAATAATGCAAGACAACTCCAAAAATTCCTGCTGCAATTGTGGCAACTTGTTGAGAAGCACTTTGCCAAGAAACATAAAATCCTTTTTTATCAGCCGGAGCAATTTCGGCAAGATAAACGCTTGCACCCCCTATTTCAGCTCCTGCACTAAACCCTTGCAAAAGCCTCCCGATAACCACAATCACAGGTGCCAAAATTCCGATTTGTTCATAACCAGGACAAACTGCTATTGTAAGCGTACCCACTGCCATTAAAGAAAGTGTTATTAAAAGTCCTTTTCTCCTCCCGTGCTTATCCATATACCCTCCGAGTATAATCGCTCCGACAGGTCTCATCAAAAATCCCACGCCAAATGCCATAAAACTCATCATAATAGAAGCAAACTGGCTGCTTGAAGGGAAAAAAACTTGCGCAATAAAACTGGCATAAAACCCATAAACTGCAAAATCATACATTTCCAAAAAATTGCCACTAGCAACCCTGAAAATAGATTTTGCATCCTTAATAGCTTTGCTTTGAGACTTATCCATTAAATACTCCTAGTGTATTGATTGATTATGATGTTGAAAAAAACAATCTATCAACTCTGATATTTTTTTACTTAAACTATTCTAAGAATACAAAAAAATAGCTATCTATATTTACCAAACTTTACATTTTTACAAGTAATAATCAAGCAAATTTCAAAAATTTAATCTGTATAATAAAACCAAAATAAATAAAAATGCTTTTAAGGAAAATAATGCCACACGAAACAAAAAAAGCAATGAATTCTGGCGAACAAGCTTATCGCTACATCATCGAATCCATAAAAAACGCAACACTACTGCCTGGATGCCGGATCAGAGAAAATGATTTAGTCCAAACGATAGGACTTAGTAGAACACCTATAAGAGAAGCAATCAATCTGCTGATCAATGAAGGATTGATTACAAATGACCAAAAACGCGGGTTTATCATCACCGAACTTGATCAAAATATGATTGCTCAGCTTTATGAAATGCGCGAAGTTTTAGAAGGAGCAGCCGCCAGATTGGCCGCTCAACACGCTTCAGATGTTGAAATCAGTATTTTAGAAAATATCGTCGAAGACCAAACCCGAGCAAAGACTCTCCAAGACATTGCCAAAAACAATAAAATTTTTCATAGCACCCTCTATCAGTGCGCTCACAATAAATTTCTTTTAAAAACCATTCAAGAACTTGAAAATTCTCTGCTCCTTTTGGGAAGCACAACACTCAAAGATCCCCAAAGACAACTCCAATCTCACCAAGAACATCTTGATATTTTAAATGCCCTTAAAAACAGAAACTTGCAACAAGCAAAAGAATGCGCCGAATTTCATATTAGACAAGCTTATAAAATCCGTTTAGATAGATTTTTGCTTAAAAAAAAATTAAGCTCTAAGCATTTTTAAGCTAAATTGCAAAGAATAAAATTACATTCAAAGGTTTTTTAATACAATGAAATACTTGCTCTCTCTTTTATATCCTTTGGTATTCTTCCTAATCTGGGGATGTGCGAGCTATCAAGGAAAAATCGAGCATTTCAATAAGCTCTATTATGAAGAAAATCAAGAAAAAGCTTATGACTTTTCAAAAAAATTCATCAAGAATGATTTATTATGGGAAATTCAAAACGGTATCAATGCCTTTGTCATCGGAAAATATGAAGAATCTCTAAAAACACTTGATGAAGCTGAAACATTATTAAATAAAAATCAAGCACAAAATATTTTTTCAAGCTCTTTCGATAATATCGGTGCGACTCTGATTAATGATAATGTCAAAAGCTATCACGGGAATATCTATGAAGGTATCTTGATCAACTATTACAAGGCATTAGATGCTATGGTTACAGGAGATGAGGCAAGAGCAAGAATAGAGTTTAACCGCGCCAACGACAGACAAAGGCGAGCCAAAGAATACTATCAAAAAGAAATTCAGGCCGATTTAAAGAAAAATAAAGACAATCAGACCAAAAAAAACACCTCATCTGAAAAACTCGATACAAATACCTCTCAAGAACAAGTTGATTCTATATTAAACTCACAATATTCAAATCTGAAGCACTTTAAGGCCTATGACGGATTTGTAAATCCACTCATATCCTATGTTTCAGGCTTATATTTTTCTCTTCAAAAAGACCCTAAAGGGATTGATTTGCTCAAAGAATCCTATGGGATTAATCATTCAGATATTATCGGAGAAGATCTTGTATTGTTTCAAACACATTCTGCTTCATCAAAAAAATATACTTGGATTATCATTGAAGATGGAAAATCCTCTTCAAAAAAAGAATTTACAATTGAAATGCCTCCTATTGTAGTGGATAAAAAAATTTATTATTTTAAGATATCTGTCCCTGAACTTGAAGACGGTGTCAATTTTTACACTTCTTTTAAATTGAAGGCAAAAAATGCCAAAAAATTTGATGAAATTTCGATATTTGATGGAGTCATTGCAAACGAATTTTCCAAACAACTCCCCTATATTCTCACAAGAGCAATTATTTCTGCAGGCTATAAAACTTCTCTTCAAATTACACTGAATGAGCTTTTTGGAGATATAGGCGGAATCGTAGGGGCATTGTTTTCTGCCACTACAACTTTTGCAGATACGCGAATTACGACCGTTTTCCCTCATAAAGTCTGGCTGACCCGACTTCAAAATTATCAAGGAAAAGTTATATTAAAAGGAAATGAGAAAAATATTTTTGATTTTGAATTGATTGATTGTAAGCAAAAAGATCCCTTAACCCAAACAGCACAAACAGATCATTTAAAAATTTGCAAAAATACTGACAATCTCATCTATATAAGAACTACAAAAAATAATATAATACCAAAATTACTTATCGGAGAAAAACAATGAATTCTAAACTTATTACCATTGCTTTTATAAGCGCATTTATCCTAGCAGGTTGCACTTCCAAAGTAAAATATATCGATCCAAAGGATTCCAAAGAATATACAGGCATCGGATTAGACTATCACGATATTGAGGATGCTGCAAGTAAAAGCGTTCAGTCTCTTTTGCAAAGCGGTTATGTTAAAAATCTAGGCACACAAAAAAGTCCGAAAGTCTTGGCAATCTCTGATGTCACCAACGATACAATGCAAAATTTCAGCACTGAAGAACTGACAAGAAAAATCACTCGCGATATGAGAAACAGTGGAAAATTTATCTTAACAATGGCAATGTCAGGAAGCGGAGGAACAACTGACAAAATGCTCAAACAAGCTAGAGATGCACGAGATAACTCTGAATTCAATCAATATACCGTTCAAGAAAAAGGAAATTTAATTGCGCCTGAACTCTCACTATCAGGAAAAATAGTTCAGCGCAACACAAAAATAGGTTCAAAACAACGCGTTGATTATTATTTTCTTTTGACGCTTACAGACATCAAAACCGGCTTAGTTGTTTGGGATGATGAAGTCAATATTATCAAACTTGGCAGCAATAAATCCGTTGCGTGGTGAGTTTTTTAATGCTCAAACCGCTTTCAAAACTTTTTTGCGTCGCTTTTTTTTTCGTCGGATGTATGAATGTGTCAGGCTCTCTCACGCCCCCTTCTTGGTTCGTCTCCATTCCCAATGACAATACAGCCCTTTATGGGAATGGAATTGGAAAGTCTTTGGAAGAATCCAAACAAAATGCCATCAATGATTTAGCTTCAAGCATCAAAGTTAAAATTAATTCAAGCATTTCTCTTACCAATACCCAAACAGATCAAAACGAACACTCTGAAATATTTCAAAATATTCACCTGTCTATAGAAACTATTGAGCTCCAAGATATTAAACTTGTGCATAGCGAATACAAAAATGCCCAATACTATTCCCAAGTCAAAATCTCCAAAAAGACCCTCCTTCAAACACTTAAAAAAGAATACCAAACTCTGTATGAAGAACTTCACACATTTCAAAACAGTCATTGCAAATCTCTGTCTATTAGAGATAAAAACACATTGCAAAGCTTGTTAGCAAAACTTGATTCTTTAGAACAAAGCATTATCGCACTAAACCCCACCTCCTCTCTTCCCTCATTTAAGATTTACAAAGATATTTTAAACCAAAACTCCCCACTTCCAAAAGCTGTTCTGATTTTTTCTCCAAATAGTGATCCTGAAATTGTCAATATCTTAAGTGCAGAATACGCAAAATTTATCAGGAATACCGATGAAAAAAATACTCACACAATTAAAAATAACATTTCAGTTCATCCTCAAGGAAATCAAATTAGCATTTCTTTGGAAGCAGATATTTATGATTGTCAAAATAATGTGATTTTTCACACCAAAATCCAATCTGTCCAAAACAACAAAACAGATGCCTTAAATCGGCTTAAAGTCCAACTCTATAAAAAACTTCAAGAATATTCTCAAATCAAAAAAAATCCAATTCCCCAAATTTAAGCTTATTTTTCCAAGCACTCAAATTCTGATATAATGAAAATAAAGGAAGAAAATGCAAGTTTTTCAAAAAACAATTCAAATTTTTTTTATGTGTGGGCTTTTTTTCGGATTTTTAAATGCTCAAAAAGCCCTTATGCTAGGCATAGATTTCGGAGACAATATCAATAACGAAAATTTTCTCAAAGCCACAAGCACACTTGATACCCAATCAGGTTTTAACCCCTCTATCGGACTCAAGATGGGTTACCAATATTACTTTAGAAATTTTTTGGGATTTAGAGCATATGTAGGGGCAAATTATGTCAATATGAAAAAATCAATTACCTACAATCACGCCGGCGGATTGGGTCCCATCTCAAGCAAAGGAAATATGGAGTATTCGGGTTTTAGTTTTAGCGGGAATATTGACGTGCTTCTAAAATACGACTTTACAAAAAATTTTGCTCTAGGCATTTATGGGGGTATAGGCTATGAAGGAACTTTTTTTAAAGACAGCAAAGTAGCCATCACAGCCGTTGATCCAGGTGCTCTGGAATTGTTTGGAAACGTTAATCATATCAATGGAAACGGATTGATTTATAATCTTGGCTTCCACACACTTATTGCTCAAAGCCATCAATTTGAAATAGGAGTTAAATTTGCCCCATATAACATAAACAGCCGTTCGAACCTATCCAACAGAATCGGTGATATAAACAATCTAGGTTTGCATTCGCAAGTAAAAATGGGAACCCTTGCATTTATAGGTTATCGCTACTTGTTTAATCTAGATTAAGAAATAAAATTTTTCAAATCTTAATCGGCATAAGAGATAGCTAGACTTTCCTAATTATCCCTGATATTCTCTGATCTTCTTGATGATTCCTACAGATGCACTCAACAACGCTTCATTCAATGCAGGATGGATATAAAGCATTTCTTTCAAATGTCTTATATCATTATCAATATTCATAACAGCCAAAATCTGATGTATCATCGTAGCACTCTCATAACCTATCAAATGTGCCCCCAATATCTCATAAGTATGCGGATCAACCAATAATTTCGTTCTACTGAAAGACTCTTTTAAGCTCATTGCTTTTGCACTAGCGAGCCAATTGTGTGTATAGGATATATATTTAATTCCAAGTTCTTCGGCTTTTTTAGCACTAAGCCCAACACTAGCAATCTCAGGATAACTGAAAATTGCGTGAGGAATGTATTTAAATTCTAAAGGAATATTTTCATTTTCCAATAGAACCTTTGCCAAATGATTTGCCTCATAAGCTGCAGTATGCTGGAGCATATTCTTACCGCTTGCATCCCCAATCACATAAACGCCTTTTGCATCCGTTTCAAAATATTTATTTCTTGTTATATATCCCCTAGAATCCAGCTTTATATCCGTATTTTCTAATTTTAAAATATCAGCATTACTCTCTCTGCCAATGGCATAAAGCAAAACATCAACCCTTAATTTATCCTTGATGCCATCAGTATTTTTCATAACGATATCAAACCCATTGTTACAAAATACTGCTTCATCAATAAAGGTTTTAAATCTCACATCAATATTTTCAGAATATTCTTTTGTAAAAATATCGATTATTTCTTCATCTTCATTTTTAAGCAATCCCTGACCCCTTACAATTTGAATCACTTTAGTTCCAACAGCGCTAAAAAAATTACCTAACTCACAAGCAATCGCTCCTCCCCCCACAATCACCATTGACTTTGGCATCTCTCTTTTAAAAGGAAAAATATCATCGCTTGTAAGAGCATTTTCAAAAGGTGGCTTCATTGGACGACTGCCCGTGTCAATGATGATTTTATCGGCACTCAAGGAAATATTTTTTCCAAAATTATCACAAATATTTATAATATGATTTTGAATAAAGCTCGCACATCCCCTATAAATATCAACATTTTTAAGGCGTTCTTGGTATCTGAAATCTACTTGTTCTATATAATCATTGACTTCTTCAAAAATTTTCTTAACATCAATATTTTCAATTTTTGCATCTATAAAATGTTTTTTACAGGATTTAATCTCTCTTATCTTGTTGGCATACCCAATCAAAAGCTTTGAAGGCACACAGCCTTTATTAGGACAAACTCCTCCGAGTTTATCTTTTTCTATAATCGCCACTTTTTTGCCCAATTTTGCCGCTCTTATTGCAAAATTACTTGCCCTTCCCGATCCGATAACAATAAAATCATAATGTTCCATACATATCCTTTGATGCCCAAGATTGGCATCTTTAAAAGTGGGATAAAACCTACTAAAGCTTGTTTTTAATAGCCATCAAAATCTACAATATTACTCTCTTTATTGTCTCTTTTGTTTATATTTGAAATCTTAAAATTTCAGGCAATGATTGGCAGATTTTATCAAACAAATCCTGCCATAAGGTGCAAAAAAATCAAGGGCATAAGAAGAATCAATAATCTTATCCTTTCCACCTAGATAGATTTCAATTTCAACGCCGTGATTGATTACCTCACGCAAGATTGACCCTTCCCAGACATATTCCAAAAGCTCTTCAAGCTCGCTTAAATTACCCAAACGGGTATAAGGCATTATCTTTTCATCTACTCCAGCTATACGCAAAAAATTTTCCACATAGCTTTTAGGATCCTTTTTAAAGGCATTGATTTGAAGTTTTTTGTAAGCTTGAGATTTATTTTGAAAAATTGCAGGAGAAAGCAAGATCAAGCGATTGACCCGTAAACACTCGCGTATTCTTTGGTAAGCCAAATCCATAGCTTTCTGTGCCCCAAAACTAAAGCCACAGATGTCATAAATACCTCTCTTGATGAGAAAAGATTCAAAAAGAACTTCCTCATTATGAAAACAAAACCCGCTAAAATACACGAATAATTTCCTTGATAGCATCCTTACTTAATTTTTCTTTTTCAAGCAATTTTTTAGCAAGCAAGAGAATGCTTTCTTTAGAGTTGGCAAGAAATTCGCGCTGTTCTTCATAAGCAAGCGTGAGGATTTCAGAGATATCTGCATCAGTAGTGATAATACGGCTTGCCATTGCGTATTCTTCGCACATTTCTTTGGCAATTCGGCGGGCTTTTTTGATGTCTTCGCAAGCATTCGTATGTTTTTCTCCAAAAATAAGCTCCGAAGCAATAATGCCACTTAAATAAACTTTTATTTTATTGTTCATTTCGCTTCTGCTTAAAACTTCTTTATCAATATCAAGAATAAAATCTCCTATAAGCGTCACTTTATCAAACTCAACATCAAGCCAATATGCACTGATGGCTTTGGCAGACTGATAAAGCGCAAGAATATTTTTTTCTTTTTCACTAAAACTTTGGATCTTTTTTTTGCCTAAGGCAACTTTATCTTTAGTCTCTAAAACATCTTTCAATTGAATGAGATCGCTTTCCCTTCTAAGGGCATTTAAGGCGCTTTCATTTACCAATGAAGCAATCATTGCCCCACTAAATCCCACGCACATTGCAGCGACTTGAGGCAAATCTAGATCGTGATTTTTATCCTGAAGATAAACTTGCAATATCTGAACTCTTTCTTCTAAATCAGGTAATCCAACATAAACCCGCCGATCAAACCTGCCACTCCTAAGAAGAGCTTCATCAATGACTTCGATTTTGTTCGTCGCTCCAATCACAATCACTCCCCCACTCTCTTCAAAGCCATCCATTTCAGTCAAAAGTTCATTGAGCGTGGCCTCTCTTTCATCATTACGATTGCCACCCCTTGCCTTACCAACCGCATCAATTTCATCAATAAACACAATTGATGGTGCCGTCGCTTTGGCTCGTGAAAAAAGCTCGCGCACACGCTTAGGTCCCATACCCACATAAATTTGAACAAAACTGCTACCACTCTGATAGAAAAACGGAACTCCAGCTTCTCCTGCCACTGCTTTTGCAATCATTGTTTTGCCCACACCCGGCGGACCAATAAGTAAAACCCCTTTAGGCAAAGAAATTCCTAATTCTTGATATTTCTTGGGATTTTTAAGATAATCAATGATTTCAAAAAGCTCTTCTTTAACCTCTTTAATCCCTGCGACATCTTTAAACCTTACTGATGAGTTGATGGGGACTCCTAACGAGTTAGCTTCTTCAATCTTTTCAGAACCCTCACTCAAGGAACTGGTTTTTGCAAGAGATGTCACAGAAAGAGATCGAGAGTTTTTTTTAAACGTCAAAAATAATGCCCTTACAAGGACCGAAACCCCGATCAATATTAAAATAAATACACCGATATCTGAAAAAATTTCACCAAAGGCGATATGATTTTTTAATTCTATAGGAATATTCTCAAGGTTTGAAAGCTTAAAGGCAATTTTAGCAGTTTTGTAGTATTTAGTTCCAGTGTCTAAATAGATATAATCATCATCAGCAGAAACGCTCTTAAAATTCCCACTTTTTAAAAATGTTTCAAAATCACTTGCACTTACAAGCTCAGAATTATCCTTAAATAACAGGAACACAACTAAAATCGTTGCAACCAATAAGCTGACAATTCCAATCAAGAGATTTTTAGATTTCAACGCTATTCACCTCATCTAAAACTTGATAATCTTTTGTTTCTAGCCATTTTGAGGCAAGAGGAACACGAGCACGTATTCTGATTTTGTTAAAATACTCATCTAGTCCGCTATAAACCCCATTTTCTCCACTCTCAACCAAAATACGAAGTGGTTTGTCTTGCTCTTTAAGATTTCTTCTAAAATCAAGATTTTTTGATTTTACCCAAGCATTCAAAAGATGTAGTCTTTCTTTAGCAACATTATGATTAACGACAGGTTTCATAAGGGCAGATGGCGTATTGGATCGAATACTATAAATAAAGGGATGTAGATGAGTCAAAGGCAAGGTTTTAGCATTTTCAAAAGCTCTTTGCCAAACCTCTTCATCTTCTCCAGGATGTCCTAGGATAAAATCCGTACCTAAAGCAAAGCCTTTTTGGGCGATACGCTCTAAAAGCTTGCAATCTTTTTCAAATCGATTGTGCCGATTCATTTTCTCTAGCATTGAATCTTCGGTATATTGAAGCGCGATATGGAGATGTTTTTCCAAAAAATCGCTGTCCAAAAGCTCTAAAAAATCCTCTCCGATTTGACTTGGCTCTAAGCTCCCTATACGGATGCGCTTTATTCCATCAATGCGCGCAATCGCCTTTATCAGCGCAACAATGTTACTTCCTCTGTCTGTCCCATAACTGCCGACATTGGTTCCTGTAAGCACGATTTCAGAAACGCCTGTATCACGTAACACTCTGACTTGCTCTAAAATTTTAGCTTCATTCATACTTCTGGCTTTTCCACGCACAGAGGGTATTATGCAATAACTACAGGCAAAATCACAACCCTCTTGAATCTTAATAAAAGCGCGCGATTTTCCGACAAATTCACTCACAATCGTCTCATCTAGATGCATTGCATTCAAATCATCATCATAAAAAAATTTCTCATTTTGAGTTAAAAAATAATCAATTTTTTCCTTTTGAGCGTGTCCGAAAACGCCAAAAACAATATCTTTTTGAAAAAGGTTTTTTCCCTGAGTTTTCACCCCACAACCAGTGAAATAAACTTTTTTGCCAATCGTGCGCAAACGATTGGCATAACTCCTCACACCACTATCAGCCCCGTTAGTCACAGTGCAGGAATTAATCACGACAATATCGGCACTTTCTTCGTTCTGGGCATAATCAAAGTTTTTAAGATTTTCTCTCATAACTTGGGTATCAAAAAGATTGGTACGACAACCAAAAGTTTTAAAAAATACCTTTTGCCTCATTCTCAATCCTTTTCTTCATCTTGGATCAAAGATGTTCCGGATTTGACAGGCTTATTCCCAAATCCATCGGTTCCATCTTTTATGAGTTTGGTAGTAGTATAGGAAATAAAAATATCGGGTTCTTTTAAGATATTTTCGATAATCTCGGTTGAAATCGTGCTTCGTAACGTCAATGTCGCATAAGCATTAGTCTGATACCAAACTGATATTTTGATCCCATTATTCTCAATCATACTGAATGTCTTTGGTTCAACGCTGTTATTCCTCAAAGAATACTTATCGCGCATTTTATTGAGTTGTTTGCGAGTAATTTCAGTATAGCCTCTCGAATATTTCGTTGCAGCATCAGAAGCAATTTCAAGAGCCTTTTTATAATTAGAATCAAAGGTAATGGTAAAATCAATCCCATCCCAAACAGTTTTCATTCCGCCGTGAGTGTAATTGGAAAACATCGTAGTAAAAATATAATTATTGGGAACAAAAACAATTCTACCTGCACGACGACTTTCCATATAAGTAGTTAGCGTAACATCCTCATACATCGTGATACGCAACATCGAAATATCAAGCACATCACCTACATAAACATTCCCATCTTTAGCAATACGAATACGATCGCCAACATGAACACTCCCACCGATGATAATCACAGACCATCCCAAAATGCTCATAAATAAATCTTTCATTGCTATCGCCAAGCCTGCAGAAGCAAAACCCAAAACTGCCACCAAATAAGTGACATTTTCCAAATAAGCAAATAAAAGAATCAAAATAATGATGCTGATATTGAAAAAGTTGATGATTTTACTTGCAGTATAAGCACGTTCGTTGTCGTGAATATAGCGACGCACAAAGACCTTTAAAATCAAAGCAAAACCAATGCTAATAAGAATAGCTAAACCAATATATATCAGCTTAAATATCTGTGTTTTAATCTGGTAAGAAATCTTTTGAATTGCTTCATCACTCTCTTTACTATAAATGTCTATAGTAGTTTTTAAAATATTTTGAGTGCTTTGAAGTTCAAATCTTTTGGTTTGAGTCTGATAGATCGCTTCGGCGTTTTCTTTGGATTTTTCTAAAGTATCAAGACTATTTAAAAGCGAATATTTTTTATCCAAATCTTTTAGAGCATTTTCAAGCACGCTTTGATTCTTTTTGAGGATTAATTTTTGATTCTCAAGGCTTTTGATGAAGGAAATACCTCCAATAATGGCGATAGGATTAGTTATATCGGGAATATTTTGAATCTGAGGTTTTTCGATCAATTCTTTAAAAGGATTTGTCCGATATTCTTCCAAAAGCTCTTTTTGGCGTTGCAACGTCTCAAGTCTATGGGTGAGTATGCTAATTTTAAACATATCAGGATTTTTAATACTTTTGAGATTCTTGAGTTCTTTTTGAATATTTTGGATTTCTGTATAAATTTGATTATAGGTTTCAAAATTTGCATATTTTTTAAGCCAAATATTATTATTTGAAGAAAGTTTTTTATCCAAAGCAGCGATTTGGGATTTGAGCGTATCAATTTCAGCAGGATTGGGCGTGGCATATAAAAAACCTATCAATAAAACAAATAAAAAAATAATTCTCACTTTTTACTCCATTTTTCCAATACCCTCATCACAACCTCTTTTGGTGCATTTTCGGTTATTATTAAATTTCCGATACCTGCAGGCAAAACGAACTTGATTTTTTGAAAACAGGATTTCTTGTCTAAAAAAAACTTATCATAAAACATTTGAATATCTTGAATTTTATAATCCAAATCCAAGCCATATTTCTTCAAAAGAGCAGCAATTTCAGAGGACTCTTCAAAACTAAGATAACCCAATGCAACAGCCAAATCATTTGCCATCAACATTCCAATGGCTACTGCCTCACCGTGCAAAAATAAAGAATAATTCGTTTCATTTTCGATCACGTGAGCAAAAGTATGTCCATAATTTAAGCCCGCTCTTACGCCTTGCTCTTTTTCATCAGAAGAAACTACTTTGGCTTTGATACGCACACTCTTTGAGATAGCAGTTTGTAAAGAATCAGGAGTGCTTAAATCGCAATTTTGCAACCAAAGAAAAAAATCTCTCTCAAAGCAAACTGCCATTTTAATGATTTCAGCAACACCTGCTCTAAATTCCCTTTCAGGAAGCGTAGATAAAAAGAAAGGATCAATATGGACGGCTTTGGGTTGGTGAAAAACACCTACTAAATTCTTGCCAAAATGATTATTAATACCTGTTTTCCCACCCACAGATGCATCTACTTGTGCCAAAAGCGTGGTGGGAATAGCAATAAAATCAATCCCTCTTTGATAAATAGCACTTGCAAAACCTGTTATATCGCTCACAACTCCCCCACCTAGAGCTATCATCAAAGATTTTCTATCAAGTCTTGAATTAAAAGCAGTTTCAAGAATTTGACCTAGTGTCTCAAAGTTTTTATAACATTCTCCATCAGGAATAATGCTGATATAAACCTCATCTGCAGAAATATTTTGGAGTAGCCTGTCCAAATGCAAGCCTGCAATTTTGGGATTGCTGATAATGAGAACTTTGCCTTGATGGATTATTTTTTGAAGCGAACCGATGAAAACAGGGTATTTAGCCTGTGAAGCATAAACAATTATTTCTTCCATCATTACTCCATAATCGGGATAAAAATTTGAGGGTTATTATCAAGCATAAAAGATATTTTTTCCACTTTTGTCGATAAAAACCAAAAAAATCTCGTGCGCGTGATGCATTCTTCAAATGGCAAAAACTGAAGTACGGGTCGTTTTGTTTCTTTTAAAAATAAAACAGGATTTTTGGAATTGGTGCGATTTACCCTAATTTTTTTATCAAAAATACGCGAAAGATTTTCATAATCTTGCGTGATCTGAACTTGATAATGTCCATCGGGTTCAAAATCATACAAAAGTACTTCCAAATTCATTTGAATGGAAATATCAAAGATAATCGAAGAAATGTTTTCCCCCTCATTCATCTCTTCATTGAGTACCACTACGCTTTCTTTGACCTCTTCTAAATCTCTTGAACTCGTCTTTAAAACGGGTGTAGCGATATTAAATAGAGCTTTACGCGAATGGCGGGTGTCAAAAATCTCTTTTCCTATCACAACCAAACCGATTTTTTTTTCACTATCTTCTTTGAGTTTGGTGATAAAATCCAATCCGCCATAGTCTAAAGATACGCTCACATCACTTTGATCCAAGCATTTTATCTTTTGAAGCAAGTCTAAATTAGCAGGGTTTAAAACCCGAATGTAAAGCTTGCCACTTTTTATATGGCGATGAAAATGCAATGCTTGCTCAATATCCCTCATAACAGCCTTTTCAGATTGCAAAAGCGTATCCACATAGACATAGACATCTCTGCCAAAAGGAGCGGGAAATTGACCAATATCACTTTTTATCTGGCGATAGACGTTATCTAAAACTTTAGGATCGCCTGCAACAAGCAAAATATCTCTTGGTTGGATTACCATCGAATAATTGCTCAAAAGAAACTCACCACGGCGATAAATCCCTACAATTTTATAATTTTTTTGCTGGATAGAGCCTACGTGACGATAAGCAAAAACGCTCCCGAAAGGAACGCCAATTTCCATAACTTCCCCTTGCTCCAATCCAAAACCTTGCGGTATCAAAGGAACATTAGGAAGCCTTGCTAATATCCTTCCAGCAATAATTTGAGCTTCCTCCATTAAAACCACTTTTTCATCTTCAAGAATTTTTGGGAGATTAATCTCATCTTCATAAGCACTCAAAACAATGCGGATATCTTTATACCTGCTTTTAATGATCTCATAAACGATTTCCCGCTCTTTAGGGTCTTCCATAATGATAAACACATCACTGACATCCGTATCCATTAAACTCAAAAGTCTGTAAGAAGAAGTTGGGTCAAAAACTTGAAAATTAAATGTGCTGGGGATTTTGACAGGAATGAAGCTTTCATCTTTTGAAACAACAATGTAGAGATTATTACTAAAATACTTCTCTAGCACTGTATTCAAAAACTTTTTTGCTACAATTCCATCAACAATCAAAACAATTTTTTTCAAAATACCCCTTTAAAATATTTTCCCTTGATTAAAAAAGCTTTATGATTATACCAAAAGGTTTAAAATATGAATTTCAGAATCGATGCTATTGATAAACAAGCGCGTGCTACCACCATCAAACTCCCACACTCCGAAGTCCAAACTCCTATTTTTATGCCTGTAGGCACGCAAGCGTGCGTGAAAGGCTTGGATGCTTTGGATATTAAAAATCATCTAGAAACCAGCATTATCCTTGCAAATACCTATCATTTATACTTAAGACCGGGTGAAGAAGTCATCAAAGCTTTGGGAGGCTTACATCAATTCACGCGATATAAAGGGAGTTTTCTAACTGACAGCGGGGGATTTCAAGCGTTCAGTTTAGGCAAAAATATGAAAAAATATGATGAGGGCATTGCATTTAAATCCCATATTGATGGAAGCGCACACTTTTTTACCCCTCAAAAAGTCCTAGATATTCAATATGCGCTCAACAGCGATATTATGATGGTACTAGATGATTTGATCGGTCTGCCTGCCCAAAAAGAAAGGATCGCTCTCTCGGTACAAAAAACCACTCGATGGGCAAAAGAAAGCTTAGAATATCACATTTCCCAAAAAAAACGCGGGCAAGGCAAGGATAATCGGCTATTTGCAATCACTCAAGGTGGGACGGACAAACAAATGCGAATTCAAAGTGCAAAAGAACTTTGTGCTTTAGGAGAATTCGATGGATATGCCATCGGAGGACTTGCTGTCGGCGAAGAAGCACAAGAAATGTATGAAACCATCGAATGTACAACAGAGCATTTAGATCCAAATAAACCCCGATATCTAATGGGAGTAGGCACACCTGAAAACATCATCGAAGCTATCGAACGGGGGGTAGATATGTTTGATTGCGTAATGCCTACGCGAAATGCTAGAAATGCAACCCTTTTTACCTCATCAGGAAAGATTAGCATTAAAAATGCCAAATATAAGCTTGATGATTCGCCCTTAGATGAAAAATGCGATTGCTACACTTGCAAAAACTATTCAAAAGCTTATCTAAATCATCTCTTTAAGGCAAATGAAATCACTTACCATAGACTTGCAAGTATCCATAATCTGAAATACTACCTCAACCTTGTCAAAGGCGCAAGAAAAGCGATAATTAAAGGAAAATTTTCTGAATACAAGAAAGAGTTTTACGCTCTTTTAAACCCTGAAAATTAATTGACTTTATCACTTTTTCCTTTACACAAAAGGCAATTTGTGTAAATGCAAATAGATTTGTCAATAGAATCGCTTAATTTTTCAAGCTTTCTAGCAATATTGATTAACTCATCACTCGATTGAATCGCGATGTATTCGCTCATACCAATTTGTTTTCGGATCTCTTCTCTATCTTCTTGACTGAAATTTTTTTCTTCTAAATGCTCCTTAATATCTGTGCTAATGTCAAGGATTTCATTATGAATCTGTTCGCTAAGTTGTTTGGCCAATAAAGAACTTTCTTTAGTCTTTTGAATGCGATTGATAAAATCATTAATATTTCTCTTGGCCTGGGCTAATTCGGTATTTTCATCAATCTGAATATTAGAAGTGCTGTTTATACTCAACTCTTTAAAGTAATTGACAAAATTCTTTATTTGATTCTTGACCCAAAAAGCTGTGAAAAGAAGTCCGAGAATTACGGATAAAACCATTATTACAGCAACATATTGGAAAATATTGAATATCCATTCAGTTTTACTACTTGCTTTCTCATAAATTTCATAAAGTTCTTTGAGATTTTGAGTGACCAAAGTTCCGTATTGCTTAGTGCGCTCTAAAGAGTTAAAAAGAGTGTTCTGATTGGCTATGACTTGACGGATATTAGTAGCATATTCCTGCCAAAAATCATAATTTGCCTTGATAGCATTATAGAGAGGTTTATTCTGTTTATAAGAAGAATGGGTATAAAAACTTGAAATAACGAAATTGTATTTTTCAAAACATTTCAAAAAATCCTTATAGATGCTTTCATCGTGACTCACATTATAAACTGCCAACTGATAGGAAATACGCTGGCTAAGCATCCTTTGCTTACCTGCAATGTTGATTTCTTCTTGAGAAAAATTTGCTTTGAGCATTTTTTTGACAACATCATCACTCATATCCAAAAGTTTTTTGTTATTTTCAAAAAGAAAATTTTTATTTTTGTACAAGCTTGTCGTAGCAATTTGATAGGTATCAATGCTGTTATTTAAAATCTGCCATTGGGTGCGTAAATCTTCAAAAAGCATTTGCGCCCTTTTTTTATCCAACCAAAAAAAACTATAAACCCCATTTCGATAATACAAAGCATTGAATTTTTCTTCAAAAATTTGTATTTCGCGATTGAGTTCATCAAAATTGCTGCTATTTTGATAATTGTTTAAAAACACTTCCTTAACCATTGTTTGAGACAAGCGTGTCTCAAAAGCAATTTGATTCAAGATACTACTGAGGGCAAGATTTCTTTTATTTAAGTAAATATTAATGATTATGACTAAAAAAACCACAACAAAAGCTACCACTGCGATCGCAGAAAGTCTTGAAGAAATGGGTCTCTTAAAAGATAATTTCATTTTTTCCTCTTATATTTTATAAATTTCTTGGAGTCTAATTTTATCTACAATCGTTACGTTTCCACCATCATCGGTCCCAATAATTTCATCTTGTTTGAGTTTCTTTAAAATTCTAGAGAGTGTCTCAGGCTGAATATTAAGCTGGTGAGCAATCTCTTGGCGCTGCGTTGAATTGAAACGATAAAGATATTTATCAAGCATATAGGCAAGCTTTGCCATCGCATCAAAAATAATATCACGATTGATGATTTGATTGAGTATTTGATTTTTGAAAATAATTTGCTTGGTTAGATTTTGAAAAAAAGTGACTTCGCGTTTAGCTGCTTCAAGGAGTTTTTTGGCATCAATGCTTAATATTTCACTATCTTCCAAAATAGAAGCATTTCCAAAGGTTTTAATTTCTTCAAAATCAATATCGTTAATAAGTGAAAAATCATCGTGATCATCGTGAGTGGAATGAATACTATAAAGATATTTTTTATTCCCGAAACGATCAAATTTATCAATGCTTACAGCTCCACTGAGTAAAAATAAAAATTGCTCTATTTTTTGTCCCTCATAAAATAAAATAAAATCCTTGGGATAAGATTTTATTTTACTGAAAGTATAAATTTCAGACAAAAAAGAATCGTTCATATTTTGGAATAAAGAAAGTGTCCTTAATTTTTCTATCAAATGATTAAGCTCCTTTATAATCATTTTTTAAAATAAAATCAAGGATATTTAAAATATCACCATAATCAGATGAATAGATTTTTGGAAAAAAAGATTTATTTTGAAGCTCGACAAACAAAAGTGATCTTAACATTTTATCTCCCTGTCTGCCTGATTCAAAAAAGAATTCAGGCGTTGATAACCATTACGATAAAATGAATTATAGACTAAAATCTTCCATCAAATTGAAATTCAAATATTTGTAAATATTTTCTTTCTTTCCTTGTAATTTTTCAGGTACTAATTTAAGATACTCCTGCGCGCTTGGTAATCTTCCCAAAAGCGCACAAACCGCTCCAAGTTCCGCACTTCCCAAATAAACTTGCGCTCCTTTTCCCATACGATTATCAAAATTTCTTGTAGAAGTAGAAAAAACAACCGCATTATCTTTAACTCTAGCTTGATTGCCCATACAAAGACTGCAACCAGGTATTTCCATTCTAGCCCCCGCAGCTCCAAATATAGAAAGATAGCCTTCTTTTGTGAGTTGTTTTTCATCCATCTTCGTAGGTGGGGCGATCCAAACTCTTGTCGGAGAAGCTCCTACTCCCTTGACTATTTCGCCAAATGCTCTAAAATGACCAATATTAGTCATACAACTGCCGATGAAAACTTCATCGATATGGTGAGGTCTTTGAGGGTTGGATAAAATTTCACTTAATGTCGCCACATCATCAGGATCATTGGGGCAAGCCAAAATTGGCTCTTTAACATCAGCCAAATCAATCTCAATCACAGCAGCGTAGTCTGCGTCCTTATCAGGTTGTAAAAGCACAGGATTATCTATCCATTCACGCATTTTATTTGCACGGCGTTTTAAAGTTTCTGCATTTTGATACCCATCTTGGATCATTTTTTCAATCAATTCGATATTGGAGCGCAAATATTCAATAATCGGTTCTTTATTGAGCAAAATACTGCAAGCTGCAGCACTTCTTTCCGCACTTGCATCACTTAATTCAAATGCTTGTTCAACCTTAATATCTCCTAAGCCCTCAATTTCTAAAATACGCCCGTTAAAAATATTTTTCTTGCCCTTTTTTTCTACGGTCAATAATCCTTGCTTGATCGCATAATAAGGAATGGCATTAACCAAATCCCTCAAAGTAATCCCAGGATTTAAGGTTCCTTTAAAGCGTACCAACACGGATTCGGGCATATTCAAAGGCATTGCACCTGTTACAGCAGCAAATGCCACAAGCCCGCTTCCAGCAGGAAAACTAAGACCTATGGGAAATCTTGTGTGGCTATCTCCTCCTGTCCCTAAAGTATCAGGCAAACACATTCGATTGATCCAAGAGTGGATAATACCATCTTTTGGACGAAGTGCCACACCTCCGCGAGAAGTCATAAATTCAGGCAAAGTAGCCTGCAAACTTACATCTGCAGGTTTTGGATAAGCAGCCGTATGACAAAAGCTCTGCAATACAAAATCTGAACTAAAGCTCAAACTTGCCAACTCTTTCACCTCATCTCTAGTCATCGCTCCAGTAGTATCCTGACTGCCCACAGTCGTTGCTTTAGGCTCACAATAAGCACCAGGACGAATCCCTGTAACCCCGCAAGCTTTACCAACAATCTTTTGAGCTAAAGTATAGCCCTTTCCGGTATCTTTAGGAATTTCAGGTTTGGCAAATACATCAGATTCTCCCAAGCCCAAAAATTTTCTTGCCTTATTTGTTAAACCTCTACCGATAATTAAGGGGATTCGACCTCCTGCCCTCATTTCATCAAAAATGGTATTGGGCGTAAGCTCAAAAGAACTGATTGTCTTTCCATCAAGCTCAATCACGCCCTTATAGGGATAGATTTTTATCACATCCCCTTCTTTCAAATTTTTGACATCTGCAATAATGGGTAAAGCTCCACTATCCTCGCAAGTATTGAAAAATATAGGTGCAATCACACCTCCAATCACAACACCTCCAGTTTTCTTGTTGGGAACATAAGGGATTTCGTGACCAAAATGCCACATAATTGAATTGCAAGCTGATTTTCTTGAGCTTCCTGTTCCAACAACATCCCCTACATAAGCAACAGGAATGCCTTTAGACTTAATGGCTTGCAGGCGTTTTTCGTATTCAGGCACACGACTTTTAAGCATTGCTTTAGCGTGCAAAGGGATATCGCTTCGTGTGAAAGCATCTGATGCCGGACTCAAATCATCAGTATTGGTCTCTCCATCAATCTTTAAAACACATATTTCCATCACTTCAGGCAATGCTTCCTTGTTCAAAAACCATTCTGCATCCGCCCAAGATTGAATGATTTCTTTAGCTAAAGGGTTGTTTTGGCTCAGCTTGGCTACTTCATCAAACGCCTCATACACAAGCAATGTATGTTTTAAGGCATTGGCAGCTTCTTGGGCTATTTTTTGATCTTTACTTTGAATGCCTTCGATTAAAAAAGCAACATTGTAACCTCCAAGCATTGTGCCTAGATATTTAATGGCTTCCAAAGCGGAGAAATCATCACATTTTATTTCTCCTTTAGAAACTTTTCCTAAAAATTCCGCCTTGATCTTTGCCCCTTCATCGACACCTGGACTTACGCGGTGGATCAAAAGTTCCTTTGCAAAATCCTTGTCTGACTTGGTGGCTGAAGTATTTGTCAAAATCCCAATAACTTCCTTTACCTGCCCCGCATTCAAAGGAAGCGGGGGAATCCCTTCGCGCTCCCTTAAATCTTGCGCTTGTTTGTAATCACTGATAAAATCTTGCATCGCAATCTCCTTATATTTTTAAGCCGATAATTTTTATTTTAGACGAGTATATAATAATCAAAATTTGCTTAATAATAAAACAATCGCAATGAAGCTCTTTTTGCTCAAAATGTATCAAATCGTTACATAAAATCTCTTGTCCTTTAACGCTCAAACGCCTGATGCTTTTCTTCTAATGCAAAATACCTTTGGATTTTACATTCCAAATCTTCTTTTGCCTTTTGCAAATCCAAAGCCATTTCTTCAATGGTTTTTAACGCATAAGTATCAGGATTTCCAAGAGTGTTTTCCAAAGACTTGATAATCTCTTCTAATTTTTCAATTTCAAAAGGAAGCACTTCAAGCTCTCTGGCTTCCTTGTAGCTTAACTTTGTCGCCTTTTTAGGCTTTATAGAGAGCTTTTGGTCTTTAAATTCTTTTTGCAAATCCTCATATTCCTCAAGTTCCTTACACATATCTAAATATTGACTATAATCTGTATAAATCTCCTCACAAATCCCCTCTCCCTTAAAAACAAGTAGCTTCTGGGCGATTTTATCGACAAAATAACGATCATGACTGACAAAAATCACTGCACCTTCAAAACTTCGCAGATATTCTTCCAAAATATTAATCGTCGCAATATCTAAATCATTTGTCGGTTCATCTAAAATCAAACAATCATATTTTCTTGCAAACAAGAGGGCTAAAGCAACTCTGTTTTTTTCTCCTCCACTCAAATAAGCAATCTTTTTATCCAAAAATTCCTTTGGAAATAAAAAATTTTTCAGATACCCAAAAACGTGGATATTTTTTCCCCTAACTTCAATATGATCGCCTCCATTGGGGCAAAAAGTCTCAAGCAGGTTTTTATCTTCATCAAGCATTTTTCTATGTTGGTCAAAATACCCAATTTTCATCTCCCCTCTTTTGATAATGCCCTCATCTTGCTCAATCTCACCCAAGAGAATTTTAAGCAACGTGCTTTTGCCACTGCCATTTTTGCCCACAATTGCAATTTTATCTTTTTGTAAAATTCTTAAAGAAAGATTTTTAATCAAAAATCTATCCTCTATTTTCTTAGAAATATTTTCACATTCAAAAAGCATCTTTCTAGCATTTATGCTTTCTTGGCGATTAAAATGCTTCTTTTCCCTTTCAAGCTCAAGGCGCATTTTGGCAATGATTGCAGGATTGCTCTTAGCTGTCTCTCTCATTTGCAAAACTCTGGCTTTCCGCCCTTCATTGCGTTTTCTTCTAGCTTGCACACCTTTTTGAAGCCACTCTTCCTCGCTTTTTAAGAGCTTAAGAAGATGTTCTTGTTCTTTGGCAAGATGATTTAAGATTTCCTCTTTTTTTCGTAAATAATTTCCATACCCCCCATCAAAACTCAAAAGTTTCCCCTCATCAATCTCTACGACCCTATGGGCAAGACTTTCAATAAAATAGCGATCGTGACTGATAAACACGACACTGCAAGCAAGATTTTTTATCATTTCTTCCAAAAACTCGACTGCCTGAACATCCAAATGATTGGTAGGCTCATCAAGAATCAGAATATCTGCATTTTTTAACAGCAATCCTGCAAGCGCTAAACGCTTCTGTTCGCCCCCACTTAAAGTATTTGCCAAACGATCAGAAATCGCTTTCATATCAAAACGCTCTAAAATTTCTTCCACCTTATTGTCCAAATCCCAAGCCTTATGTCCATCTATAAAACTGATAAGTTGGCCTTGTTCCTCTGAAATTTCGTTTTTAATAGCAGGATTTTGGGTCATTTCAAGATTGATCACTTCAAGTCTCTTGTGAGCTTCTTGAAGCTCTTTAAGGCTTTCTTGACAAACCTCTTTCACGCTCATTAAAGGATCAAAAATAGGATTTTGAGGTAAGCTTAAAATCTTAAGATTATTTCGAACAATACGCTCCCCGCTATCTTGCTCAATCTCGCCTGAAAGAATTTTAAGCAATGTGCTTTTGCCACTGCCATTTTTACCCACAATTGCAATTTTTTCGCCTTTATGAATCGAAAAATCAATATTTTTTAAAATCACTTTATAATCATATTGTTTGCAAATATCAAGCAAACTTGCCAATACCATTTAAAAACTCCAAATTTACTAAGATTAAATGAAAAATCATACCAAAATATAAATTGCTGCAAGATCAAATAATTTTTGAAAATCTCAAGTTTTATTATAAAATCTCATCAAAAAAAATTCTAAGTATAATAAAAATTTATCTCCTATATTCAAATGAATATAGGAGATAATAGCGTTATTTATTTTCCGTAACCTTATAACAATTTATACAATGATTATGATTCTTGGCTAAAATTTTCAAATCCAAGCCAACAGGAGGTCGTATGCGTTTTGGAAAAATAGATTATATCAATCTTTTACCTTTTGATGTTTTTATCAAGGCATACCCAATGAATTCGGGATTTAAAAAATTTTTACAATTAAAAAAATCGTATCCCGCTAAACTAAATAAAGATTTTTTGTTTCAAAGAATTGATGCTGGATTTATTTCTTCTATCGCCGGTTATTATTCAGCGCTTAAACATAAAACGACCAATTCCGCCATCATTTCAAAAGGAAGTGTATGGAGTGTCATCGTTATTCCCAATCCCCAAGCTGAAGATTATCAGTCTGCGACCTCAAACGCTTTATGCAAAGTCTTAGGACTAAAAGGAGAAGTACTTATTGGGGACAGGGCACTTGCCTACCGTTATCAAGGTGGCGAACATTTAGATATGGGTAAAATTTGGTATGAAAAAAAACATCTGCCTTTTGTTTTTGGCAGATTTTGCTTTAACACTTATGGGGATTTTTATCGACGCCTCTCAAAAGAATTTAATCAAAAAAGAATAAAAATCCCTCACTATATCTTAATGCAATATTCTAAAAAAACTTCCATACCCAAAGAATATATCCGCGAATACCTGAAACACATTTACTATAAAATAGGTCCCAAAGAACATCTCGGACTCAAGCGCTTCTATCGCGAATTACTCTTTAAAAAAATCAAAAAACCCTCTCGTTTCTAGCTTTCTTCTTTGAAACTCCGATACATCCACTCCCCGCACCAACCCAAAAAAGCTAGCATATAAAATGCCATACGTGCGTTGTAATAATTTTCAGCCTGAGAAAGAGTATTTGAACAAAACAAGCACACCAATACGCCCAATGCAAAAATCAAGATATTAGCGTATTCATAAAACCCAAAAAATTCCTTATGAGATAAAAAAACGCGCATAAACAAAACAAATCCGAGGTAAAACATAAAAAAATCAATGTATAAAAATAAATTACTTTTGTCATAATAAGCCTGAAATCCCGAGGCAAATAAAACAACTAAACAAACATTTATCGAAGGACAAAAAAATGCCAAATATTTACCAATTTTATTTTTTGTATTAAAATGAAAACCTAAACTAAAAAGTATTAAAGGAAAAAATAAAAAGAAAAAATAAAAAAATCCAGAAACAATGATATAACTAAAATTAATTCGCACTAAATTAAAGAAAGAGAGATTCCTCAATCCTTCTCCAACTACCAAACCTGATATTGTTGAATCCAAAGATTTCGTACCATCCAGACTAAAAATTAGAATAAAAATTAAAATAATACAAATCCCAAATGCGACTAGCTTCTGAAAAAAAATATCTTTTTTAATCCAAGAGGAAAAAATCAAATATCCCAAAGCCATCAAAATACCGCAAAAATAATAAAATTTGACAAGGTTATCATAAGCTCTATCATTTTTAGTAAGAATTAAGAATAATTGCGAAAAAGTATTGCTGAATTGAGAAACCAAAAGCGCCAAAACAGTAAAAACAAAAAGTAAAAAAAATATCGATGAAAAAATAACCTTATAAATGTTTGGTCTATTCATTGCGCTCCCTGATCAATAATTTTTGGCAAAATAACCCTCAATCCCATCTGCTATCCCTTTAACCAAAAACCTCTGATAGCGTTTATCATCAATTCTGCGAGCTTCAATGGGATTAGAATTATAGCCTATCTCAATCAAAACCGATGGCATTAAAGCGCCTGCCAAAACCCAAAAAGGTCCCTCTCTCACCCCGCCATCAACCACGCCTTGATAATGCTTACGGAGTTCTCTTAAAATTCCAAATTGAATATCAATAGCAAGTTTATTGGAAGCAATGAGACGATGTGAATTTAAAGAGTTCAAAAAGGAAAACTTAGAAAAATAATTCATTACATCCACATCATCTTTGTTTTCAAGTTCAGCCACCTTTCTAGCACGCTCACTCCTTGCAGTGGAAAGAAAATAAGTTTCAATACCTTGAGGACTATCGCTAGAAGTCTTAGGAACGGAATTGGCGTGGATAGAAACAAACAAATCGACATTCTTAGCATTGGCAAAATCGGTTCGTTCTTTCAAATTGATATAAACGTCTTTGTCTCTTGTCATATAAACAATATATCCTCTTTTTTTAAGCTCTTGCTCTAAAAACTTTGAGACACTCAAAACAATCACTTTTTCACATATCTTGCTCACACCCATCGCCCCACAATCCTTACCCCCGTGACCTGGATCGATTACGATTTTGTATTTTTTAGAAACCTTTGGAGCTTCTGGGGCAAGAGAAGATTTTGCTCGGGTATGAAGACTTGCTTTTGACCCATTCAAATGTGCAGAAGGTTGGGTCTTGCGAACAGGAGAAGCTTGAGGTTTTTTCGGAGAGGATGACTGGTTATTGTTAGACTTGTGAGAAACTTGAGAAGGTTTTTTTTGCACAGGAAGCTTTTTTTCCTCGCGCTTTGGCGGTTTCTTTATTTCTTGAGGTTCAGGAAGTTTATCAACAATACTGATGTAAAGATGTTTTTCTACGATTTTAGTGCGATAGGTGCTGTCTTTATTGGTTTTGATAACAATGCGGACAATTTCAGGTGTATTTTGCGCGATAGATATTTGGGTCTGATTAGAAAAAATATAATTTTTTCTTGAAACAACCAAAACTGCTTGGATATCTAAAAAACTTCTAAAATCTTTGAGCGAATGCTCTTTAAAAGATAATTTTGAAATATCTTGATTAAAAGTAATCCGAACACTACTTGTTCCAAAAGGAATGATTTGAAGAATTTTAAGATCTGAAGCAAACGCAAATCCCAATAGACAAAAAAATAAAATTAGGATTGAGCGCACACGATTACTCCTGTGTCAGCTCGTAAATAAGTTCTTTTACTGTGATTATTTTTTCTATTCTATATCCGTTTGCACCACTAAAATAAAGACCTTCGAGTTTATCCCCCAAATGTCCCTTTCCTAAACTATCGGCAATACAATACCCAACGGCTTTAGCTTCAATCCCGCGGTGGCAAGGAGAAACGCAGTTACTGATACAGCGAACTTTTGGAGCATTGCCTTCTTGAAGTCTTTGAAGAACGCCGATGTTGATCGCCCTTGCAGGATAGCCTACAGGGGATTTTATAAGCTTGATATCCTCTTTTTTTACAGAAGGCAAAATCTCTGCATAAGCTTTAGCATCGCATTCTTTTGTTCCTAAAAATCTAGTCCCCATCTGAACACCACTTGCACCTAAAGCAATCATCTTATTAATATCGGCCCTATCCCAAATCCCTCCAGCAGCAATCACGGGTATATCGCCCCATTTTTTTATTTCATCAGCAATTTGAGGGACAAGATTTTCCAATTGGAATTCTTCTTTAAAACAATCTTCATATTTAAAACCTTGATGCCCCCCACTTAATGGACCTTCCACAATAACTGCATCAGGAAGTCTTTGGTATCTTTCTTCCCAACGCTTGCAAATAATACGCAGAGCTTTTACCGAAGAAACGATAGGTACTAAAGCGACTTCAGGAAAATTCTTTGTGAATTCAGGCATATTTGTGGGTAACCCAGCGCCTGTAACAATAATATTAGCACCCGCTTCACAAGCATCTCTCACCACCCTTCCATATTCATTAATGGCATATAAAATATTTGCTCCTAAAGGATTGGAACCGCATATTTTTCTAGCATTTTTAAATATTTCATTCAAAGCCTGTTTGGAATAAAAATTAATTGCTTCAAAAGGTTTGGAAGAAACAATCTTTTCGACAAAATGCATTTTTTTATAATATCCTGTTCCAACGGCACTAATAATCCCTAAAGCTCCTTCCTTAGAAACATTGCCGGCAAGTTCATCCCAACTGATACCAACACCCATACCTCCTTGAAATATGGGGTATTTTATAGTATGTTTCCCAATTTTTAATGGTTTTAACTTCACATTCATCGATTATTTTCCTTAAATCATTTGATAATGGCTCGAATAAATTTTCTTTTTCCTATTTGTATAACATATTCTCCTGATTCAAATTTATAATTTTCATCCATAATTTTTTGTTTATTTATTTTGAGACCTCCCCCCTTGATATCTCTTCTTGCTTGGGAAGTAGAAGAACAAAGATCTGCAAGCTTTAAAAGTTCGCAGATCCAAATTCCTTTTTGAAATTCCATTTCAGGAATATCATCAGGCAATTCATCTTTAAGAAAAACACCATCAAACTCCCTTTTAGCCTCCAACGATGAGTCTAAGCTGTGATACCTAGCTGTGATTTCCAAAGCCAACTCTTCTTTAACAGCCTTAGGATGGAGATCTCCCTTATGAACGCCATTTTTTAAATCCTGTATTTCCTTGATGGTTTTAACGCTTAAAAGATCATAATATTTCCACATTAAATCATCGGAAATGCTCATTATTTTAGCATACATTGAATAAGGTTTTTCTGTAACGCCTATATAATTTCCCAAACTCTTGCTCATTTTATTTACACCATCCAGCCCCTCGAGCAAAGGAACCGTAAGTACAGACTGCTCCTTATTGAGCCCGTATGCCCTCTGAAGCGTCCTGCCTACAAGAAGATTGAATTTTTGGTCATTGCCTCCAAGTTCAATATCACAATTTAAAGCAACCGAATCATAACCTTGCAAAAGTGGATACATAAACTCAATAATGCTAATGGGGCGATTTTCTTTATAGCGTTTTTCAAAATCATCCCGTTCAAGCATCCTTGCAACCGAAAATTTAGAAGTCAGATTTACCAATCCTCCAACGCCTAATTCATTGATCCACTTGGAATTGAAACAAATTTCAGTATATTTGGGATCTAATATTTTAAAAACCTGTTCTTTATAGGTTTGGGCATTATCAAGAACTTCTTGCGAACTCAATTGCTTCCTAGTCTCACTTTTACCACTAGGATCACCGATAGTCGCAGTAAAATCCCCAATCAAAAACTTCACATTTCCACCATATTTTTGAAAAGTTGCTAGTTTTTGAATCAAAACAGTATGCCCCAAATGCAAATCTGGTGCAGTTGGGTCAAACCCAGCTTTCACAACAAATCTCTCTGCACTAAGATAATATCTTGCTACCAAAGAAGCGATATAATCTGAACCGATAAATTCACTCGCCCCTCGTTTAATTTCAGCCATCGCATCTTGGATTTTTCGTTCGATTTGAGGCTCAAGATTCAAATTATTTTGATTATCCATTCTTTAATTCCTCAACTTTGATATGCGTCTTTTAAGCTTGAAAATTCTATCACCTTATATTTTCTCATCATTAACTCTTTAAATGGTTTAATATCTTTTAAATCTGCTTCAAATAAAATTTCACAATGCGTTGAAAATTGGCTTTTATACCCCAAATAAGATACCCCAATCACATTGCAACCATTTTTTGCCAAAGTAGTTAAAAAATTCGCCAACGTACCTTTTTTATCCTCTAAAGCAACAATCACTTTATAGGCGGTTTTGATTTTCTTTGCCCATTCTACAAACACCATTGGTATGCCAGAATCAATATCTTCACTGAGTTTTTCGCATAACTTATGATGCACCACTGCTTTTTGACCCGTAATGATAGCTAAAATTTCATCTCCATATTTAGGATGGCAACAATAATCAAATAAGACTTCATTTACATTTCGATTCGTATAAATCACAAAGTTTTCCAGTTCAATTTTTTTAAGCTTGAGCAGATTCATACGGATCTTAGCAAAGAAACTCGATTCAGTATTAAAACTTTGTTTGATTTTATTTTTTAAATCTTGCAAGAATCCTATATCTTTGGTGACTTTAAAAAGGGAATTATCAAAGCCTTTTATAGAAAGATATCTCTCAAAGGTCTTATGATTCTTCCCAAAAATCGTGGCTAAAATATTAACAGCACTTTTTCTCTCAATCTCTCGAATCTGATTTTGACGCTGCAATCTCAAATGACTTTTTGCCCTAGAAGTTTTCACTGCATCAACCCAAGTGCATTTAGGCACGCTCTGTTCTCCAGAAACAATCCTGACGATATCCCCGCTTCTAAGCGTCTGGAGTAGAGAAACTTTTTGATTATTGACATAAGCTTCTTTGGCATTGTCTCCAAGCTCGCTATGAACTGCATAGGCAAAATCAAGGGCAACTGCCCCTACAGGAAGTGCATAAGTGTCTCCATCGGGTGAAAATACAACGATATCTTCCTGATACAAGTCATTTTTGGCAAGTTCGTAAAACTCTTCGATCGTGTTATTTTGATATTGCAAATTATGCAACCATTCTAAACTTGGAATCATACCGCCGGTTTTATATTTCCAATGAGCAGCAATTCCATATTCTGCACTTTTGTGCATATCAAAAGTACGGATTTGAATTTCATAAACTAAAGCCTCATCAAAAATAGTTGTATGGATAGTTTGATAGCCGTTTTCCTTGGGCAAAGCAATATAATCTTTAAATCTTGATACAATTGGCTTGAAATTCAAATGAACGATTCCTAAAACTTTATAGCAATCAATGGGATTTTTGACGATAATCCTGACTGCAAGCAAATCTAGAATCTCATCAACGCTTACACCTTTTCTTTGCATTTTTAAATAAATAGAATAAGGTCGCTTTACCCTGCTTTCTATACGGAAATCAGAATCGGAAAAACCCATATTTAAAATCATTTTATTAAGTTTATCAATAAAATGATTCAGTCTCAATGATAAAGATTGCCTGTTTTCTTTCAGATAGTTGTGAATTTTTTCATATTCTTGGGGAAAAATATAATGAAAACTTTTATCTTCAAGTTCATTCTTAATTGATGAAATACCCAAACGATGTGCTACGGGAGCATACACAACCAAAGTTTCTTCTGAAATTCGAATTTGTTTTTCATAGGGCAACACTTCAAGCGTAAGCATATTATGAAGTCTGTCGCTAATTTTTATCACTAATGCCCTAGGATCTTTAACTGCTGCAACAAGCATTTTTCTAAATGACAAAGCTGAAATAATCAATCTTTGACTGGAATGATTGGACACCAATTCTTCTTTTCTGATTTCAGTAATCTTGGTAAGCGCATCTACCAAAATAGCTACATCATTCCCAAATTCACGCTTGATGACGTCAATATCGCACAGCGTATCTTCTACTACATCATGAAGCAAAGCTGAGCAAATCATTGCCTCATCCCCGCCATAAAAAGCAACGATACACGCCACACAAATAGGATGGACAACATAAGGTTCGCCACTTTTTCTTTTTTGACCGGCGTGATATTTTGTAGCAATATCCAAAGCATTATGAACTTTTGAAGTAATTTGCGTCAAAGTACCTAGAGTTTGGATTGCCTCTTGGGGATCGGTAATTTTTTTTAAGGTATCAAAAAATTCCAAGTTTAAATAGACCTTTTAACTAATTTTGTTCATCGATTCTATCAATGCCTACTTTTCCCTCCGCAATCTCTCTCATTGCAATATCAGCAAGCTTATTTTTTTTTAAATCCATATCCACTAAAGGTTTTGCCCCTGCACTCAACTGCTTAACTCGGGAAAATACCAAGTTTGAGAGTATATATCTGTCATTACCTATTCTTTCGAGTGCTTTTGCTACAATTTCTTCAGTTCTCAATTTTAATCCTTTCTTTAAAAAATAAAATACCAAGTGTTATTTTACCATAGAGCAAATGCCCGCATTATCTCTTATGATTTTTAACAAATTCTCCTGCTTAAACATATTGCATACGGCAATAGGAAGTTTATTATCTTTTGCCAAAGCAATAGCGGTATCATCCATCACTTTAATATCATCTCTCAACGCCTCATCATAACTTAACTTATCTATTTTCTTAGCATCTTGAAATTTTTGAGGATCCTTATCATAAACCCCATCCACCTTTGTAGCTTTTACAATCATATCCGCACCTATTTCCACCGCTCTTAAGGTAGCAGCCGTATCGGTAGTAAAAAATGGATTCCCTGTTCCTGCACCAAAAATTACAATTCTTCCTTTTTCAAGATGCCTGATTGCTTTTCTGTAAATATAACTTTCACAGATTTCTTTTATCTCAATCGCGCTTTGCACCCTCACATCCATACCGATATGCTCCAAAGCTTCTTGCATTGCCACAGCATTGATCACTGTTGCAAGCATTCCCATATAATCCCCACTTGTGCGTCTGATAATCCCTCCTGCAGATGCGCTCACGCCTCTAATAATATTACCTCCTCCGATCACAATCCCCACTTCTATATCATTTTGAGCCAAAGATTTAATTTCCCCTGCAATATAAGCAAGAATAGTGCTATCAATGCCAAACCCATTTTCTCCCGCCATTGCTTCACCTGAAAACTTTACCAAGACGCGCTTTTTTTTGGCTTCCATAAAAAATTCCTTCCATCATTTTGAGTTTATGAAATTTTATAAAATTCTTACTTAATATTGGATTTGTTTTAAGATAGTCTTTAAAGAATCAAAAACATATTTTATTTCTTCTTGAGTGATTACATAAGGAGGCATAAAATAAATCGTATTGCCTAAAGGACGGAGCAAAAGACCTTTTTTCAATCCTTTTTCAAACACTTCAAGCCCCACTCTTCTATCAGGGGCGAAACCTATCAAGTCAAAAGCAAAAATCATCCCTTGATAACGAAAACCAGATACGAATTCAAATTCTTTCAAGTCATCCATCATTGAAACAATGAAGCTACTTAAAACCTTATTTTTTTTAATAACATCTTCAGATTCAAAAATATCCAATACCGCATTCGCACACGCACACGCCAAAGCATTTCCCGTATAACTGTGAGAGTGCAAAAATGCCTTATGTTCTTCATAAGGAGCATAAAATTTCTCATAAACCTTATCACTTGTCATCACAACCGATAAAGGCATATATCCGCCACTCAATCCCTTTGAAAGACATAAAAAATCAGGAGTTATCCCGCATTGTTCATAAGCAAATAAACTCCCGCTCCTGCCAAATCCAACCGCAATTTCATCAAAAATGACATAAATTCCTCGTTCTTGACACATTTTCGAAGCTTTTAAAACATATTCTGCAGAATACATATGCATATTCCCTGCACATTGAATTAAAGGTTCCAAAATAAAAGCAGCAATATTCTCACCTTCGGCTTCTAAAATACTCTCTAATGCCTTCAAAGCATCAGGTATGTCTTGATTATTTTTAGGAACAGGCGTTTGCAAGCATTGAATCAAAATCCCCCCGTAAGTGTTTTTATAAAGCTCCACAGCTCCGACTGAAAGCGCACCAATGGTCTCTCCGTGATAAGAATTAGTTAAGGACAAAAATTTTACTCGTTTTTGTCCATCCAATAAATGAGCGTGATAACTCATCTTTAAAGCCACTTCAACACACGAAGATCCGTTATCAGCATAAAAACATTTCTCCAAACCCTTTGGAGTCAGTCCAACCAAACGATTTGAAAGACGCACAATCCCTTCGTGGGTAAATCCCGCAAAAATCACGTGTTCAAGAATATCTGTTTGTTCTTTTAACTTCCTATTAATATAATCATTTCCGTGTCCAAATAAATTAACCCACCAGCTACTCACGCAATCAATATACGCATTCCCATCAAAATCATATAAATAAACTCCCTTACCCCTCTTAATCGGGATTAAAGGAAGTTTTTCGTGGTCTTTCATCTGTGTGCAAGGATGCCAAATAGTTTTAAGATCTGATTCTAATAATTCTTTGCTAGTCATAAAAACTCCTAAGTTTCGCTTTTAAATAAGCCTAATTTTAGCCATTATTAAATATAATCCACTGCGTAATGGCTTTAAGAATGGTATAATGTTCTAACGATATCTTTTTAAACTTTAAGCAAAAATTATATAGGGAATTATCAAACAATGATAGAGTGGATGCAAAAACATAAAAAATATCTTGTTGTCACAATATGGATCAGCACAATAGCATTTATAGCTGCAGGAATGATTGGATGGGGTCAATACAATTTTTCGATTTCAGGAGATAGTGTCGCAAAAGTCGGTCAAATCAAAATTTCTAGTCAAGAACTTGCTCAAGAATATAATAGATTTTATGAAGCATACGCTCAAGCTTTTCAAGATTTCAATGAAGAACAAGCAAAAGCAATGGGGCTTGAAAACTCTGCTCTCAATTTTCTGATCAACCAAGCTCTACTTAGAAACTTCGCTCTTGATTTAGGTCTGCGGGTAGAAGACTCTGAAGTTATTGATGAAATCACCCAAAATGAGGCCTTTCAAAATAATGGGCATTTTGATGAAAATCTATATAAAAATACCTTGAAAGAAAATCATTATCGCCTTTCAGATTTTGAAGAAAATGTAAGAAATGCTCTTTTGTTGCAAAAAATCACTGCTTTGCTCCCTAAAACGATCACTCCGTTAGAATTATCTGCAGTTTCTTCTGGACTCAAACTCCAAGATAAAATCGAAATCTTGATATTAGATGCAAAAAACATCAAACCAAAAATTTCTCCAACAGAACTCAAAGAATTCTGGGAAAAAAATAAAACCAAGTATCAAAAACCTACAGAATTTCAGATTCAATCCATCTTTATTGATTCAAAATCACAACCCTTTACTCCTGAAGAAATCCAAGAATATTACAATCAGAACAAAAGCCTCTATCTCAATGATAAAGGCGAACTTGAAAGTATCCAAACCGCAAGAAAAAAGATCCAAAAAGACGTCCAAATGCAAAAAGCTCAAGCTCAGGCACTCAAAGAATATTTAAAGCTGAAAAAAGGTGAAGCCCAAAAAGTTAAAAATCAAACTTTTTCAGATACAAGTCATCAATATTCTCCGATTATTATGCAAGAACTTCAAAAAGCTAAAATTAACGATACTATAAAACCACAACCCTATGAAGATGGCTATATTGTCATCAAACTTGCAGGCAAAAAAGATGCGCGTCCGAAAGATTTTGAAGAGGCTAAATCTGAAGCTTTAACCCAACTTCAAAGCTTAAAAAAAATACAACTTTTAAAAATCGAAGCCCAGAACAAGCTTGATACCTTTAAAGGCAAAGATATTGGTTTTGTCTATCCAAACTTCAAAGGTAAAATAGAGGGATTAGATGAAAAAGAAGTCGCTGAACTGATGGCGCATATTTTTAATAGTAATAAAAAGTCAAATTTTGCTATAATAAACAAAAAAGCCGTTTTGTATAAGATAAACCAACAAAATTTTAAAAATAAGCTTCAAGAAAATGATGAAAGTTTTATGGTTAATGCAACAGAAAATCTAAAAACTAATTATCTTGATCAAACCCTCATTGATTATCTTAGACAAAAATACGCTATCAAAAGATATTAAAAACATTAGGAGGCAAATTTGAGTCACACAATTTTGGGAGTGGATATAGGTTCCAGCAAAATTTGCTCCATCATCGCTGAAGTCAAAGAAGGCATTCCTCAAATCATCGGAACCGGCACGCAAAAATCTCAAGGTATCAAAAAAGGGGTAATTGTCAATATTGAGCTTGCAAGCAGAGCGATCAAAAACTCCATTGCCGATGCCAAAAGAATGGCTGGACTCGATAATGTCAATAAGGCCATTGTTTCTATTTCAGGAGCCTATACCAAAAGCGTAAATAGTTCAGGTGTAGTCAATATTCCAAGCAGTGAGATTGGCATCAAGGAAATAGGAAGAGTTTTAGAAACCGCATTATACAACGCTTCAATTCCCTCTGAATACGAAGTTATTCACGTTCTTCCTTATAAATTCAAGCTTGATGATCAAGATTTTATCGAAGACCCGATGGGAATGAATGGAGCAAGACTAGAAGTCTTTGTGCATATCGTAACCGTCCAGCGTACAAGCTTAGAAAATCTTAAAAAATCCGTGCGACTTGCAGGTGTTGAAATAGAAAATGTTGTGTTATCTGCATATGCAGCTTCTATTGCGGTTTTAAGCGATGATGAAAAAGAACTTGGGGTAGCCTGTATTGATATTGGCGGAAGCACTTGTGAATTGATGATCTATGAGGGCAACTCAATGAAATATAATGATTTTTTAGGGGTTGGTTCTCATCATATCACAAGCGATTTGGCAATGGTATTAAACACGCATATCGCAGCTGCTGAAGCTGTAAAGATTAATTACGGCAATCTGACTCCAGCAGAAGAAAATCCACAAAGGATAGAAGTCCCATCTATAGGAACTGATGATACAAAGCATTTTATTTTGCTTGAAACCGCTCAAGAAGTAATCCATTCAAGAGTTGTAGAGACTCTTAGTATTTTAGCAAAATCCATTATAAGAAGCGGTCTTAAAGATCAACTTGGAGCTGGAGTAGTCCTCACAGGAGGAATGATTAATATGACAGGCATTCGAGAAATTGCTGGAGCGATTTTTCAAAGAATGCCCATCAGGATTGCCAAACCCATTGAAACAATCGGTCTGTTTGAAGAGCTTAAAGATCCTGCAAGCTCAGTTGCAATTGGGCTTATTTGGTATGGTGCGGGAAAATATACTAATTACGAAAAAGATTCTGAGAAAAATATTCGTTATAAAAAAGACAAAGTAAATACAGAACCAAATCTTCCTTACTCCCAACAACGAAGTTTTATAGGAGCAGATTTGACAAATCTTAAAGAAGAAGTTATAAAAAATGATCATAAAATTCAAAAAAAAGATATAATTGACGATACAAATAATGTTAAAAACAATAAAGTGGCCAATTTCTTTACGCGATTGGCATCGAAGTTATTTTGAAAGAAAGGCGAGAGAATGGCATACGAAAATATGAAAATAGATATACAAGAGATCCATACAACGAATGGAGCAAAGATTACGGCTGTAGGTGTTGGGGGCGGTGGTTCAAATATGATAGCCCACCTCATTGCGACCGGAACTCACAAAGATATCATATTGGCAGCTGCCAACACTGACATACAACATCTAGAAACTTCGCCTGCTCAAATTAAAATAAAACTTGGCGAAAAACTCACTAAAGGACTTGGAGCTGGAATGCTTCCAGAAATTGGAATGCAGGCAGCTCAAGAAAGCTTTGAACACATCAAAGAAGTCCTTAGTAATTCAGATATCGTCTTTATTTCTGCAGGTCTTGGTGGAGGAACTGGAACTGGAGCAGCACCAATCATTGCACAAGCTGCAAAGGAAGTTGGAGCACTGACTATTTCCATTGTAACCAAACCTTTTAAAATGGAAGGAAAAAAACGTGCAAAAATTGCAGAAGAAGGACTTAAGGAACTTAAGAAAACAAGTGATACTATCGTTGTGATTCCAAATGAAAAACTTCTTTCTATTGTCAGTAAAAATGCTGGAATCAAGGAAAGTTTCAAAGAAGTCGATAGCATTCTTGCAAGAGCGGTTAATGGCATTTCAGGTGTAATTCTTAATCACGGAGAAAACGATATTAACGTTGATTTTGCTGACCTCAAGACAGTTATGGATCATAAAGGACTTGCCCTAATGGGAACAGGTGAATCAAGTGGTGAAAGTTCAGCCCTTGAAGCAGTCAAAAATGCTATCGAATCTCCATTGTTTGATAATCTTTCTATCAATGGAGCAATGGGTGTCTTGGTAAATTTTGAAATCAATCCCAATTATCCCTTATTAGAAATTTCAGATGCTATGGGGCTTATTGAGGAAGCAGCCAATGAAGATGCCAATATTATATTTGGAACACGCACCATTGCAGATCTTCCCCTAGATCAAGTCAGGGTAACTATCATTGCAACCGGATTTGAAAAAGAAATTATGGACAGCCATCCCAAAGAAGAAAATCATTTTGAACCCTCATATTCAATGTCTAAAATTTCAATAGATGCTATGAGAATTGCAAGTAGTGGGGAAGACTTCAGGCAATCTGAACTTGATATTCCTACTATTATGAGAAACCAAAAAGACTAATTTTAATTTCTCATCAGTTTGCAATATCTAATCCTTTTTGATAATCTTTAGTTTGAATGTCAAGAAGATCAAGCAATGTATGAAAAAGATAATCTTGATTTAAAAGTTTATCTTTATTGATAATCAATTTTTTATAATCTGCCTCAAATCCCTTCCCAAGCCAAATCATTGAAGGAATATGTTTTTGCACATCTGGAGAAATAGCATAAGGCAATCCTCCGTGCATATATTGACCATATTCGCCTAGGCTTTCTCCATGATCACTCAAATACCACATAGCTGAAGAAAATTTTTTATTTTTATCCAATGCTTGAACAATTTGGTATAAAAGATAATCTGTATAAATAATTGAATTATCATAAGCATTCACAAGACTTTCGTGAGAACATTTTTGAAGTTCTTTTTGCCGACAAACCGGAGAGAAAAATTCGAAATTCTTAGGGTATCGCTCATAATAGCTTGCGCCGTGACTTCCGTGTAAATTCAACACGATAAACGAATCTTTCTTTGCATTTTTAATCAAATCCTCAATCTCTTCAAGCATAGCGCCATCTAAACGCCCATCATTATAATATTTAACATTTTTGATCCTAGCACATACATCACCCATACATCCACCCCCATTATTGCTGATCCAATAAGTTTCATAACCGACTCTTTGAGCAATATCCAAAATATTATCTATATATAAAGCCTGATTCCTACTTTTATAAGTCTGATGAGTGTAATTTGTAAGCATACAAGGAATTGAAATAGCCGTAATAACCCCACAAGAATAAAAATTTGTAAAATTCACCAAAGAATCTAATTTTTCCATATAAGGATTTGTGTTTCTATCATAACCATCTAAAGAAAAATTTGCCGCTCTAGCACTTTCTCCGATCACCAAAACAAATATTTCAGGGTGCAAACGGGTTGGTTTCAATCTCGCATCCATACCCACATAAACAAAATGCGGCAAAGGTTTGAGTAAATCTAAAATCAAATGAACACTAGAGCGAATAGGAGCGATCGGATTGGTTGTGTAAATGATTACTTTAGAACTCTTAAAAGCAAAAATAATATCCCCACCTTTATAAAAATACAAACCACCAATAATTGCAATATACAAAATGATGATTCCTAACTTTTTACAAGAAGCGTGAAAAAATGAAGCATAAGGTTTTAATTTGATAAAATACAACAAACAAATCGGTAATATTACATAAGCTATCAGAAACCAAAACAGCCCTAATGTTAAGAAATCCCTTATTTCAGTCAAATTTGTATGCAGCAAGCTTTCCATTACCATATTATTAATGGTAATATCCAAGGACTTCATATAATATTGACTCACCCCTGCAATCACAATCAAAATACCAATAATCCATTTGGCAATCAGTCGCACACTTAGCAATTCAATTGCTAAAGCAACAATCAGAACATATGCGACAAATAAAAAAGCAACGAAAAAATAATCTCCTTTTTTATCATTCTCTACATAAGAATAAATCTTCAGCCAAAAAACATCGTTATAAAAACCGACCAAAATAACCGAAAAAAGAAAAATAATCCAATGATAAGAAAAATAATGAGAAAAAATATTCTTCACATTCATTCTTCAATATAATTTTTGAGCTTCCTGCCAACTTTAGGGTGTTTGAGTTTCTTGATTGCACTTGATTCTATCTGTCTGACACGCTCTCTAGTCACATTCAATTCTTTTCCAATCTCTTCAAGCGTACGATCACTTTCATCATCCAAAAGACCAAAACGCATTCTGATGACAGCCTTTTCTCTATCATTGAGCTGATCAAGAACTTCATCAATCTGAACTTTCAAATCCTCTTTCATAATATAATCCATTGGACCCATCGAATTCTTATCTTCCACAAAGTCACCAAACTTTCCATCATCATCATTTCCAATAGGAGCTTCCAAGCTGATAGGTTCTTTGGTGATTTTGATTACATTTTTCACTTTATCCACAGGAAGACCGACTTCTTGAGCAATGATCTCCACATCTGGTTCTTTACCACTTTCTTGCACGTGCTTTCGCATAATCTTATGAATACGATTGATCGTTTCAATCATATGAATGGGAATTCTGATTGTTCGAGCCTGATCGGCAATCGCTCTTGAAATTGCTTGCCTGATCCACCAAGTGGCGTAAGTGGAAAATTTAAAGCCTTTTTTATATTCAAATTTATCCACAGCCTTCATCAATCCAATATTCCCCTCTTGGATTAAATCTAAAAATGGCAAACCTCTGTTTGTGTATCTCTTGGCAATACTCACTACAAGCCTCAAATTTGATTTTGCCATCTTATTTTTAGCTTTATCAGAAATAGATTTTCCTCTCTTGATTTGCTCTAAAATCTCTTTGAGTTTTTCAGGCTCCAAATTAAATCCATCTTCACTGGCCTCTTTGGTCTGAAAAAGCTTTTTAAGCTCTACATAAACGCTTACCATTGTTGTTTCAGGAACTGCTGCAACAATGTCTTCTCTAGACATATTTGTAATATTATCAAGAATGCGCCTATGATTCTCTATCAATATTTCATTAAAAAGCGGGAGTTTATATTCAAGCCTTTTGAGCTCTCTCTCAAAGCCATCTCCGCTCTTGAGGGTATTTTCCATCGCTTTAACAAGTTCATTAATCAATTTGCTCGTTGGTCCAAGATCCAACAGCCTATCTTTCAAAATTTGCTTTTTATGGGCCAATGTCAGAATATAAATCAATTCATCTTCTTTAGGATCAGATGGGATATCTAAAACCTTCAGCCAATCTTTTTTTGCCTTATCTAAAGCTTTGAAACTTTCTAAAACTTTCTCAACACGCTTTTGATCCTTTTTGGAAATAGGCTTTTTAGCTTCGCCCTCCTCTTCATCACCACTCTCCTCTTCCTCATCTTCAATCTCTTCGCTCTCTTCGCTATCATCATCAAAACTTTTAAAAAGTTCTTTAACACGCCTCTCACGATTGATCAAAGCCTCTTTGTAATCATAAATAAAATCTATCAAATAAGGCACCGAACAAATTGCGTCCAAAATCGTATTTTCTCCAAGCTCAATCTGCTTGCTCAACTCAATTTCTTCATCTTTTGTTAAAAGAGCTATTTGTCCCATTTCTCTAAGATACATTCTAACAGGACTATCGCTTCTACTCCACTCTAAAAGCTCTCTTTCTTTCATAAAATCAAATTCATCTTCAAGCTCTTCGTCCAAAACCTTTCTTTTTTCTTCAGCAAGCTTGATTTCATCTCTGGTATTGAGTTTTTTTGCCAATTCTGAGGAACTCACAAGAGTCCTCTTGTATTTCTGAGCTAATTCCCTAATTTTTTTAATTTGGGCAAGTGTCGGGGCTTTCTGAAGCGTCTGAGCTATTTTTTCATAAGATACAAAACCGCTTTCAGCCTCTTTAAATAAATTTTCCAATTCTTCATTGACTATTTTTGCAGACATAATTTCCCTTGTTTGGTAGAATAACTAAAGAGGTGAATTTTTTCTAAAGAAAAAGGATTATACCCAAATTTGTTAAATTTTCTGAACAAGGGATTCAACTTCCCTAAATTTCCATTCTTTTACAAACTCTTCAATTTGGGATTTTTCTATTTCTGCACATAAAACTTCTTCTTTGTTGCCCAAACTATCCTCTATTTTTCCATTGGGCAAAGCAATAAAGCTATCCCCGTAAAAATTCCACTGGAAACCCTCGTGAGTATATTCCCCGATTCGATTCGCCCTCACGACCACACAAGAGTTAAAAAATGCTCTTGCTTTGCACAAATCTCGCCATCTCTGATTAGAATCAAACGTGCAAGCAGTACATAAAAGCACAATATCCACACCGGCATTTTTCATTTTTATCCATATCTCATCAAAATGCAGTTCAAAACCAAACAGAACTGCAATTTTTAAACCTTCTTTTTCAAATACATAAGGAAGTTTCAAAGTTTTAACCTTAGAATTTCCAAAAAATGCCTCTTCATCCCAATGAGGATAGGAGATCAACTTTTGTTGGGTATAAAAATCAATTTTCTTCCCATCAATAATGGCTATTTTTTTATAAATTTTTTTTTCATTTCCGCATAATACGGGTGCAACGATAATCAAGCTATATTTTTTAGCCAGCTTTGTAAGTTCAGAAAGTTTGCTTTGGGTGGTTTTATTGATAATATCCTTAGGAACATCGCTGATTTCGTGAAAAAAAAGATTCAAAACATACTCTCCAAGCACAACTATCGAACCTTTTTTGATTGCTTTCAAATAAGAAGCAAGTTTATTTTCCTTAAAGGGAAGCGAAGGCAGTTGAAAGATTGCTAGATTCATTCTTTTTCCTTTGCTTGAGCATTATTTGATTTTAACTCCTGATACTCCAATTTAGCTTCTTCAAGCATTTTTTGCGCCAATTCAAGCTCTTCCATTCCTTCTTTATAAAGGCTTAGTCCTTCTTTAAGATTTAGATTTTGGGCATTGAGTTTTCCAAGAATTTCCTTGGCTTTATCTATCCTTGCTTCAAAACTTATTTCTTCCATAAATACTCCCCATCTAACTATTATAAACTTTCTTATCTAAAGTGCCAAGCTCTTTATCTGCACAAACTGCAGAAGTCATAGCACCAGAAACATTGCTTAAAGTGCGTGCCATATCAAGAATAGGATCAATAGCAAGAACAATGGACAAAAGACCAAAATATTCACCAAAACCAATTCCTGCAAGCATAATAGAAGCTGCCATAGTTGCCACTCCTGGAATTCCTGCTATACCCAAAGATCCCAAAACAGCTACAACCACTACCATCACCATAAAACTAAAATCAATCTGCACACCCAATAAATTCGCAATAAAAACTGCTGTCATTGCCGGAAAATATCCCGCACACCCATTTAACCCCACAGTGCTACCCAAAGACGCTGTAAAATTAGCTGTTCCTGCATTAACTCCAAGCTTATTAGTCAATGTGGAAATCGTTAAAGGGAGCATTGCCACTGAAGACCTGCTAGTAAAAGCAAGTAGCCACGTATCAAGAGCCTTTTTAAAATAAATCCAAGGGTTGAGACCGTGAAAACCTACCAATATCAAATGGATAGCAAACATAATCACCATTGCTAAATAAATCAGCCCCACAAAAAGCATTGCGTCCTTAATTGCTCCAAAACCATTTGAAATCAATGTGTTTGCCATCATACAAACAACTGCATAAGGCATAAAACGAATGATAAACAAGGTCATCCACATCACGATTTGATAACCTGCTTCAATCAAATCAGAAAAAATATCAGAAGCCTTTTTAAATTCACTCTTTTTAGCAATAATCCTTGCTCCAAAACCTACGAAAAATGTCAAGATAACTACCCCGACAATATTATCACCACTCATTGCTGCAATCGGATTAGCAGGAATTAAACCTAATAAAACATCTGCAAATGTTTTTACCTCTCGAATTGCCTTATCTCCTACATAAGCATTAAAATTTTCTCCTAGACCAAAACAAACAGCCAAGGTAATGCCTAAACTCGCAGCAATCGCAGTCGTAAATAAAAGCCAAAAAAGCGAACGACTCAAGAGTGCTTTTAAATTAATCCCATTATCAATATGCAAAATAATTCGAATCATTGAAAACAAAATGATAGGGATAACAAGCATTTTGATAAAACTTACGAACGCTTTGCCAAAAAATCCAAACCATATTTTTATTTCAAACAACCAAGGAATATTTTGCATTTGATCGTACTGAGGAAACCCTGCCATACTCTGAAGCACTACTCCAAAAGTCACTCCCATCACCAAAGCTATCAGCATTCTTACAGAAAAACTGAAATTTTTCTTCTGCAAAACCCAAAGTAAATAAAAACAAATCCCCAAGACTATTAATATAGCCCACGTAAAAGGCTCTGAAAGTGCTAAAAAATTTTTTAGAAAAGTTTTATCGTTCATTTTATCGTTTCATCCCGATGAGTAAAGTCGAAATACCTGCACTATAGGTCTTGGCAAATTTGGTCTCAATCCCAACCTTGTTCAATTCCTCCTTAAGCCGCTCAACACTCAAAAATTCTCCTATGGAATCGGGCAAATATCTGTAAGCCTTATAGTTTCTTGATACTGCCGCCCCGATTAAGGGAAGTACTTTTTTTGTATAAAAACCTGTTATTTTATCCAAAAAATTCTCTTTTTCTTTTTTTGTAAATTCAAGCACTATTAAAATTCCATTTTTTTTCAAAACTCGTGCAAATTCTTGCAATGCCTCTTTCAGATCCACGACATTCCTAAGACCATAAGCGATAGAAAGAATATCAACACTTTCAGATTCTACTGCCTTAAGATTCTTGGCCTCCCCTAACAACAACTCCACTTCTTGAGATTGCAAATATTTTTCAAGTTTTTCCTTAGCAATCTCAAGCATACCCTCTGAAGGATCAATACCAATGATTTTTTGGATTGATTTGCCAAATCCAGAAGCATTTTTACGCCAATGCAAAATCATATCTCCTGTACCGCAAGCAACATCCAAAATAACTGCCTTGTTTAAATCAGGCGCATATTCAAAAGCCTTTTTGCAAGCCTCTTTCCTCCATTTTACATCAATCCCTAAACTCAAAATACGATTAGCACTATCATAAGTAGGTGCTATTTGGTCAAACATTTCTATGATTTGTTTTTGTTTATCCATTTTTATGCTCTTTTATCCATTTTTGAAGAATATCTATCTGCTCGCAAGTTCTTTTACTAGCTGTTCCCCCAAAGCTGTCGCGGGCGTTCATTGATGTTTTTAAATTTAAAACTTCCTTAACTCCTGAAATTTCTAAAGATGCAAGGGTAAAAATCTCTTCCTCTTCAAGCTCGCTGATATCAACACCTTTTTCTTCAGCAAATGCAACGATTTTACCTGTAATCTGATGTGCCTCTCTAAAAGGAAGTTTATTTTTTCTAACCAAAAAATCTGCCAAATCCGTTGCAGTTAAGTGCCCTATTTTAGCCATTTTTAGCATATTTTCAGGATGAATATTCATTGTAGCAATAACTTCTTGTAAAATATCCAAAGAAATCAAAGCCGTGCTAACGCTATCAAATACCCCTTCTTTGTCTTCTTGCGTATCTTTATTGTATGCTAAGGGCAATCCTTTCATCACGCTTAAAAGTGCCATTAAATTCCCAAAAACCCTACCACTTTTGGCGCGCAAAAGTTCAGGAACGTCGGGATTTTTCTTTTGAGGCATAATGGAACTTCCTGTAGAATAGGCATCTGAAAGTGTGATGAATTTAAACTCATAGCTACTCCAAAGCACAAGCTCCTCAGCAATCCTAGAAATATGCATAAATAACATTGAAATATCATAAAGCAAATCTAATGCAAAATCTCGCTCACTCACCGTATCCATCGCATTCAAAGTGGGTGCTTTAAAACCTAATGCTTTTGCCATCATTTCACGATCGGTCCCATAAGGAGTGCCCGCCATTGCCCCCACTCCTAAAGGCAAAAAATTATTGCGCTCATAGCTATCGCTCAAACGTTCGTAATCTCTTTTAAAATTTACACACCAAGCCACCATATGAAACCCAAAATTAATAGGTTGGGCGTGTTGCAGATGTGTCATTCCGGGCATAATGGTTTCAGTATGGAGTTGTGCAATTTTGAGTAAAGCTTCCATTAGATTTAAAATCTTACGCCTAATGATTTGATTGTGATCCAAAACATACATCCTAAAATCTAAAGCAACCTGATCGTTTCTGCTTCTCCCTGTATGCAGTTTTTTGCCTGCTTCTCCAATGAGATCAGTAAGAGCTGCTTCAATTGCCATATGAATGTCTTCATCTGAAATTCTAAACTCAAATTCACCTTTTTCAATTTGAGTTCCAATGTGCACAAGCCCTTCAATAATCTTGCAATACTCTTCATCATTCAAAATTCCAATGCTTAAAAGCATTTTAGCGTGAATTTTAGAACCCTCTATATCGTATTTCCAAAGCTGCTGATCAAACCCTATTGACGCATTAAAACGATCCAATAAACTGCTACTTTCTGCACCAAATCTTCCACCCCACAATTTTGCCATCACATCTCCTAAAATGACTTAGTAACCGCACAAATTACAATTACAATCAAACATAATGTCGGCACCTCATTAAAAATCCTAAAAAATTTTCCACTTTTTTTACATACCCCATATTCAAGAGTCTTTACATAATGCCCGCATAAAAAATGATAAAACAGCAATATAACTACAAACAATAATTTCAAATGCAGCCAACCTCCAGTTGAGAAAAGCTCGGGATGAATGCTTATCATCAGTGCCCCTGTTATCACAGTAAGTATCATAGCAGGCTGACCGATAAAAGAATAAAGTCTTCTTTCTTGAAGCTTGACAATCTTTACATAGTCTTGCGTTTGAGAATTTTCAATATGATAGACAAAAAGACGCGGTAAATAAAAAAGCATTGCCATCCAAGAAACAAAGGCAATCACGTGAAGCGCCTTAATCCATAAATAATATTGGCTTAAAAATTCCATCTCAACTCCTAAATTTCAAATCCTGCTCATATTCACTCAAAAAAGTATCCACATTCTTCAGGCTCCCAAAAATCCTCAACCGAATGCTTTTTTCCAAAAATTCTTCTTTTTCCAATGTAACAGAAAGTTTTTTTGCTAAATATTCCACTCTTCCAAGCAAAGGATAGGGACATTCCAAAAAAATACTTTTGCAAAATTCAAAAGGAATGATTGCTTCCTTTTTTTTGCCCGATTCTACACATAAAAGCGCACTTTTTCCATAAGCCCTCACAAGCCCTCCAACCCCTAAAAGAACGCCTCCAAAATAGCGTACAACCACCATTGCAACATCTGCCAAATCCTCTCCCCTCAAAACATTCAAAACCGGCATCCCTGCACTTCCTCTAGGTTCGCCATCATCGCTAAAACGCTCACAAATTTGATTGCTTTGGACAAATCGATAGGCATATACAAAATGAACCGCCTTAGAATGAGAGTTTTTTAAATCTTTTAAAGTGATTTCAAAAAGCTTGCGGGGTATCAAAAATCCTAAAAATCTTGACCCCTTGTTTTGAAAATCCGAATAAATGATTTCACGCACCGTATTCATTGAAGATATATCTGCATTTTACCATTATCTAATACCATCGAAGATTTCTCTCTTTTGACATTGAACAATCCATTAAAATTTCTCATCAAACGGAGCTCAAAACTCATCAATTCATCAGGATGACAGAGTTTTCTTGTCATACCCGAATTTGCAATCTCAAGATGTTGGCTATCTTTCCAAGTATAACTAGCAAAGTAATTATTACAACCTGCAATTCCATAAATTCGATGTTGGGACTGATCAAAAACCATTGTAGCAACTTCTTTAATATTTAAAAATTCCTCATCAGGAGTCTGCTTCTTTGGATCTTCTGATGATTTTGGCAAAGCCGTATTTTCACTAATTCTATCTTTGGATAAATCTTCATTTGAAGCACTTTGATCTTTATCCTCCTCTGTCACTTTTTCCTCTTTCGTTTCTAAATCTTGGATAGCTTGAGCTTTCAACATTTGGGGTGAAAGATATTCTTTCCCATCCACAACTATTTTTTGTATTTCCCAATCAGTGCGAGAAATTTTTCCCTCAAGGATGTTCCAAATTGAACAACCGCTTAAAAATATAACTCCCAACGCCAATAAAACAAATTTCATCGATTCAAAAACCCCTTTATAAACAAGTCTGATTTCTTTAAAAATAATACCCAAACCTTGATAACAAACCAAAGTTTTTATCAATTCTTCAAAGACTTAGCCAATCAAAAAATAATCTGAAAATGAATAAATTTTGTACAATAATTAATTGTTTTGATAACCCCACACAATGTGTGAGAGATCATATTTTATTGCTATTGCCACAATCTGCGTTCTGCCCCACTAGGAAAAATTCTGCTTTATTGCACTTACAAATTTTCTCTACTCTCCCAACCAAGAACTTACGCTTCCTTTATATCGAATTTCTTTGGCATCTTCTGATTTTTCAATGTTTTTTGAAACCTCTTGTGCCGAAAGGATTTTAAACTCTTCTTCAGAATAGCTGTAATGCATATTTGCACTCAATACGCCTTGAATTTGTTCAATATCTTTAAGACGGGCGATTTCTTTCCCAACATCTTCAGCAGTAATGGTTAAGATTATAATCGTGCTTTCCTTATCACAAATATGCACCTCAACGCCATCAAGAAGCCTCAAATCCGAAATAACTTTCTCCCAATGATTCAAATCCACTTTAACAATAATGCTTGAAATATTCATTGTATTCCTTTCAAATTCCAAAAAAATATTTTTCTTCCATCGCAGCTTGCAATGACTTCTTGATGATAAAATAAAATCGTATTGACAATACAATTCCCGCCTTTTAAAAACGCATTTATTTTATAAGAATTCAAATCAATTATGGCAATACTGCCCTCTTCATCATACATCATAGCACCATATCTTGCATCTTTGCTGATACCGACAGAATAAACCAAAAACTTTCCTTCTACCCCTATACCTGTGTCTTTTCCAAGTTTATAAATGCCCATTTTTCTATCTTGCCCTGCACTTAAAACAATATTTTTAGCACTTGCAAGCTGGTAATTGTTGTCTTTATTTACACCTTCTAATTTACTAATAATCTTCCCTGCCAACGTATCAATAACATAAATAACTCCCGATTCAGCAGTAGAATACGCAAATTTCTTGTCTTCACTCAAAATAAGATCAGAAAATGAAGCCGTGCTTGGATGAATTTTATACACAAAAGTTTGAGATTTCAAATCATATAAAGCAATTTCATTTCCCATAAAACCTAATAAAATCCTATTTTCATCAACCCAAAGAGCCTTAGAAATCGAAAGTTTATCTTTCTCATCAAAAATAACTTTATTTTGCGAAGGAGACAAAATCCTCAATTCTCTACCTCCATTGCCGCCTTCACTCAAAACCAATATATTCTGCCCATCAAGCGTATCGGAGTTATAAATTTTAGGTTTTTTCTTTTCGCCAAAAAAATCAATCACTTCAGGCAAAACAAAACGATGTACAAATTTTTTGCGCACCAAATCATAAACCCTCACAGAACCATCATTTTGAGGAATATAAATATTGTCTTTATAAAGATTGAGAGAAGAAATACTAGAATCGCTTTCCAAAATAAAATCAGGCAAAAATTCCTTTGAAAACAGAAATAAACATAACACTGATAAGACAAATAAACCCTTCATCTTTACTCCCGAGCTAAAATACTTATAGAATCTTTCGGGCATACACTCACACAAAGCCCACAGCCTGTACAAGTTTCCAAAACCTCAGGGTAAAACATCCCGCTAAATTTTATTGCATCCTTACATCGATCTCTGCAAGAGGAACAAATCACTTGATGATAAGCCAAACAACTCAATACATCAATTCTAGCATAGGCTTGAATTTTATCTTCCAAAGAAGGATCTAAAACGCTCTCTTCCCCATAAGTCTCATAACAGACTTGTGCGCATTTTTTACAAAATACACAACCGCTTGTATTAAAGTTTAAATAAGGTGGAATGCCTACTTTTTTGATAATAATCTCTTCTTTACAAACACTTGTGCATTCTCCAAAACATTCGTTGCAAAAATCATTTGATGCCCTTTGGTAGGGCAAAAAAACAGGCAATTCCTTAGTCTTGGATTTAAAAAAACGCTTGAAGGGCATTTATTTTACACCTTCATTGATTACATCTAACAAATTAGATTTGGACTTTGCCCCCTCGCTTGTAAAATCAGGTTTAAAGCTATTTTTAACCAAAGGTTTTGCATTTGCTTGAGGCACGTGGCACTGAGTACAATTATAACGGCTTTCTGCTATCCCATCTTTAATCGCTTTATGATTTCTCAAGTCATAAGTATGGGATTTTGGCACTGGAGTTGCCCCAACAGATTTAGCAACATCAGGAGCGTGACAACTCAAGCACATATTATTGTCTTGAGAAATATCAAGCATTCCATCAGTATCATGAGGAATCAAGGGCGGAGCATTTTCATAAGAACGTTCAATCTTTTGACTCTCGCCTGCAGGGGAAGTGCTATATTGATAATCATTCAATTTGACATCTTTTTCATCTTGGACAGGAATTTTTCTAAGACCCAAAGATTCATCTTCAATCCCACCTGATTCTGATGAACAAGCAGCCATCAACCCAACCATTACTATTAAGCCCAATATTTTAAACTTCATTTTGTCTCCTTTTAATTAAGTTAGCTATTCCATAAGTGAGCGCATTATCATTGCACACCTCAATACATCTGCCGCATTTAATGCAAGCCATTCCATCAATCACAGCACTCTTTCTGCCGACATTATGCAAAACCTGATTTTCAGGACATATCTGCACACACTGCATACATTGTGTACATTTTTCAAAATTATATTTCACACGCCAAATGCTGTATTTCCCAATCAGACTAAAAGTTGCCCCCAAAGGACAAATATGCCCGCAAAAACCATTTTTTAAAAGCAAAAAATCAAATAAAAACACTGCCAGTATTCCAAAAAAACCCGCACCCATTCCAAAAACAATCCCTCGATGAAGCATTGAAATCGGACTGATCATTTCAAAAACAGCTATGCCAAAAATAAAACAAAGCACTAAGGTCAAAAATAAAATCCCATATTTAGCATTTCTTCCAATATGAATTTGCTTAACCAAAGTATTCAACCCAAACTTTCTCCTTAAATACGCTGCAAAATCAACCACCAAATTCACAGGGCATACATAAGCACAATAAGCCCTACCCAAAAACAATCCATAAATTACAAGTACAACAATTAGCCCTATATAAATGTCTAAAGCCAATGCGCCCCCTGCCAAAAAAAGCTGGGCTACTGCAAGCGGATCACTCATCGGAATAACACCAAAGATTTTAGAGCTGCTCAAATTGCCTTGAAAAAAATGCATTGCACGATTTGTAATTTTACTCTCCCCTGCAGCAAGGTTTCTAGAATCTTCAATAAAAACACTCGTATCTCCCTGATAAACTCCATAATTCTTGCCCGCAATACTCACCCAAGAAAAATTTCCTACAAAAAATAAAACTAAAATTCCCACTTGAACAACCCGTCTGAGTATCAAAAAACGATATTTCATCATAGATCTCCACCGCTATTGAGATAATCAGTTGCCTTATCTTTTGATGTTTTGTTTATTTGAGTGGAAGCGTCTTTTAAACGGCTTTCATCCTGCTTATCCCAACCCTTGATATAATTCGTACCCATTTTTCCAAGCACAACATCACGAGGCAAGACCGTAATGGAAGCAATCTCAGTGACACACGCCCGCTCACATTTTCCACATCCTGTGCAAACATCATTATCCACCATTGGTAGCAAAAAGGAATGCTTGCCGGTCCGATCGTTTCTTTTGTATTCAAGATACAAAGCCTTATCAATCAAAGGACAAGCCCGATAACACGCATCGCATTGGATACCTGCATACGCAATGCAATTTTTTGTATCAACAATGGCTACTCCCATTCTAGACTTATTGACATCCAAACGCCCATTATCTGTAAGCAACTCTTTATCCAATGCACCACTAGGGCATACATTGACACAAGGAACATCTTTACACATATAACAAGGAATATCTCTAGGGGTAAAATAAGGAACTCCCACAGGAAGATTATCCAAAGGCTTGGCAAGCTTAAGCGTATAATAAGGGCAAGCCTCCACACACATACCGCATTTAATACAACTTTTAAGAAACTCATCTTTTTGCTTAGCTCCAGGCGGAAGCAACAAAAGACTTGTAGCTTTCGCTTCATAGATATAAGCGCTCCATATCAAACCGCCCACAGCAAGCATTCCTGCTGCTTGAGTCATTTTGAGCAAGCTTCTGCGTCTGCTTTCATCAAAGCCCATATTTAACCCTTAAGCTTTATAAACTTTTACGGCGCATTTTTTAAAATCTGTTTGTTTAGACAACGGACAAGTTGCGTCCAAGCAGACTTTATTGATATAAACATTTTCATCAAACCAAGGGATATAAACAAGACCTTTAGGAGGTCTATTTCTTCCCCTTGTATCAATCCTTGCTTTTACTTTTCCGCGTCTGCTTTCCACCCAAATCACTTCATCTTGTTTGAAGTTGTTTTTAGTGGCATCATCAGGATGCATATAACACAACGCTTCAGGCACTGCACGATAAAGCTCGGGAACTCTCATCGTCATTGTTCCACTATGCCAATGCTCAAGCACCCTGCCTGTAGCAAGCCACATTGGATATTCTTTATCAGGCATTTCACAAGGATCCATATAAGGACGGAAAAATATTTTCGCCTTATTGTGAATAGAAACTTTTTCTTCAGATGCCTTAAACAAATCCCCTTTAGCTAAGGAAGCATTTTTATGGCCATAAAAAGCAAATTCTTTGCCATCACCGAATTTTCTAGCGTAAGGATCATACTTAGCATTAAATCTCCATTGGGTTTCCTTGCCATCAACAACTGGCCATCTTAAGCCGCGAACCTTGTAATAAACATCAAATTCTGCCAAATCGTGTCCGTGTCCGATTCCAAACTTCCTATATTCTTCCCAAAGGTATTTTTGAATAAAAAATCCATATCCCTTAAATGGCTTGCCATCGCTCCCAAGAACATTCCTTTCATCACCAAAAACCTCTGAATTCAACGTTCCATTTTGGAGCAATTCTTCTTTTGTGGTAAATTTTTTAGCATTTTTATTTGCAAAAAGAATGTCAAATAAAGAATCTTCAGGACTATATCCCATTGCCTTAGCTTCTGCTAAAACAGATTTCATACCCAAATCTGCATAATCTTTGTCCCAAACATCTTTAATTTTGAAGCGTTTAGAAAATTCCATTATCTGCCAAGTATCGCTCATCGCATTTCCTTGAGGCAAAACTTGCTGTTTCCAATGCTGTGTTCTTCTCTCAGCATTTCCATAAGCACCCCATTTTTCATAAATCATCGCCGTAGGTAAAATCAAATCAGCCACTTTAGCACTAATGCCTGGATAGCAATCACTCACGATAATAAAATTATCCATTTCACGCGCAGCTTTTATCCAATGATTTGCATTTGCAGTATTTTGCCAAGGATTATTTACTGCCACCCAAAGCCATTTTATCTTGCCATCTTCCAAATCCCTCATCATCGTCAAATATGGAGATCCGGGTTTTGGATTAATAGTACCCTTAGGCAAATTCCAAATTTTTTCTGCAATTTCTCGGTGTTTAGGATTGGCAACCACCATATCAGCAGGCAAACGATGAGAAAAAGTTCCTACTTCTCGAGCAGTTCCGCACGCACTTGGTTGTCCAGTAAGCGAAAATGCTCCGTTACCAGGCTTGCTTTGTTTGCCAAGAAGCATATGCACCATATAACTTTGCTCATTGACCCACGAACCTCTTTGATGTTGATTGAATCCCATTGTCCAAAAACTCACTACTTTTCGATTTTTTTCAATATAAAGATTGGCAAGGCTTTGAAGTTTCTTTTTGAAATCTTCCAAACTTTCATCTTCATTTCCTTTTGCGAGTTTGGCAACAAAATCTAAGGTATAAGGTTCCAAAGCCTTTTTAAAATCTTCAAAACCTATTTCCCAATGGGCATCGGCTTTTGAAGCATTGTCCATTTTCATTTCATACCCAGCCTTAAGACCTAAATATTGAAGAGAAATTGCCTCATTTTCACTTAAAGACTTGCTGACTTCTTTGGCAACAACTTCTTTTTCTTTGGGATTGAATCCTTTATGGTTGGGATCATTTCTCATTCCATAGCCGATATTGACAAATCCTGTGCTAAAAACGCAGTGTTCTTGAACAAAATGCTTATCAATCGCTTCAGGATGATTATAAACAATCTCCCTAGCAATATAATTCCAAATCGCCAAGTCAGTAGAGGGTTTGAAAACAATCTCAATATCAGCAAGATCGGAGGTTCTATTGGTAAAAGTTGTGAGATTAACAACTTTTACTTTAGAAGCATTGCTAAGTTTTCTATCGGTCACGCGACTCCAAAGTATGGGGTGCATTTCAGCCATATTTGATCCCCAAGTAATCACAGTATCAGTAAGTTCAATATCATCATAGCAACCTGCAGGTTCATCAATTCCAAAAGTCTGCATAAACCCAATAACTGCACTTGCCATACAATGTCTAGCATTCGGGTCAATCATATTGCTTCTAAACCCAGCTTTCATCAGTTTAACAGACGCATAACCTTCTGGAATGGTATATTGACCGCTTGCCATTAATGCGACGCCCTTAGGTCCCATTTCGCCATAAGTCTTTTTGAATTGTTTTTCCATCTCATCAAATGCGCGTTGCCAACTTATCGGAACAAATTTTCCCTTCTTGTCAAACTCACCTTTGGCATTCACGCGCAAAAGGGGTTGTGTGAGTCGATCCTCACCATACATAATCTTGGCACAAAAATAACCTTTAATACAATTCAAACCTCGATTTACAGGAGCTTCGGGATCCCCCTTGACAGCTACAATTTTTTTATCTTTTGTAGCGACCATAATCCCGCACCCAGTTCCGCAAAATCTGCAGACAGCCTTATCCCATTTCCAATTTTTTTGAGCAGTATCAGCTTCTGCAGACAGCGATGTAGGAATTGCGATACCCACACTTGATGCAGCAGAAGCGACAGCTGCAGCCTTAATAAAATCTCTTCTTGATAAGCCTTTTTGTATCAAAGTCATATAGTCTCCTTCGGGGTTGATATAGCAAAAATGCTTGGCAAAAATTGTATATCGAATCCCATTTGCAAAACTTGATATATATCAACTCATCGCCTCCTTCAAACTGACTTTAAATTTAAAAATCTCATTCTTGCTAAGCATCCATTTCCAACTTCAACAAAAGACTTACAGCTAGAACTCTACTAAAGTTTGATTACAAAGTAAAATTAAATTGACTAAATTAGGCTACAGATAAAAATTATAAACCGTATTTTTTCATTATCATCACTGGATTATTTTAGTAAATGGAAACAAAATCGATTATGCATAAAAATATACTTAACTTATGGAATGAAATTTGTTTTCATTCCTCTAATTATGAATCTGAATAAAATTTTAAGGATCGAGTAGGTAAAGAAAGAATGCGCATTGTTTTGATCATCATTATTGCATTTATTCTTTTCAAGCCTCTTTACTTAAACGCTGCTGTTTATGATAAAGATACAAACATCTTGTTTGAAGAAGAAGCTTGGCCAGGAGGTATTTTGCCCGATGAAAATATGCAAATCAATAACAAAGCTGTTGTTAATATTGATTTTTTACCCACAAAGAATTTTCCTGATAATTGGTTTTTTGCGGCATTTTTACGAGGCAATGGTTCAAACATTACATTTCAGGGTGATGGAGATTTAAATTTCTTTTTAGATGGTACCAAATTTTCAGGCTATCAATGGGGAGCATTTCTTTATAAAGATTGGAATACAGGTCAAAGCAATATCGCATTTAATGTCAATACCACATTTTTGGCAAAAGATAATTCTTCTATCGGCAGGGGTGCATTTGTCGAAAATGGAGCAGCAGGGGGTTATGCACGAGGTTCTTTTTCTTTTACTAAGAATTTATTTGTAGATGTCAATAATACAATACCAGTAAATTCATCACGAACCATATTGTTTATTGAAAGATACGGAAACGGTTATATCAATTCTGATCCTGCAAATAAAATAATCAATATTCACAATATCATTCAACTCAAAGGTGACATCAAGGTAGGAGTAGGATCAAGATTTGCTATGAACCTAACCAATCCTGAATCTTTTTTTATGGGAAAAATTTCAAACAATGCTTCTGCTAATCTCACTCTTTTAAATGGTGCTAAATGGTATATGACTAATAGTTCCCAAATCAGTGTTCTTGATATTTCAAATTCCTTTGTCCCTGATACTTCCTCAAATGCTAAAGGTAGTCAAATATTTTCTTTTGTTGATCTTGCCAAATATGCAACTCCAAATACCTCTGGGATTTATTGCCCCAATGATAATTGTCCCAGAATTCACGATCCCTTCTCTCCCCGCACCCTCAAAGTGAGTACCATCAATGGAGAAAATGGTGTCTTTCGTCTGATGTCTGATTTATCTTTAGGAAAAACAGATACCATTACAGCAGGCAATGTCAATGGCTTAG